>DVMT01000009.1 GCA_018714855.1 Candidatus Aphodocola excrementigallinarum | reverse complement strand
TTTTAATCAAAATAAAAAGTAGACATATCATCTATTTTATAATTTAAAATTTATTATTTAATTTTTATAAGTGTTTCTATGTAGCTGTTAGTTGATGATTTAATTTTATTTATTAAATCATCCATACCATTAACATTAATTGCTTTTAAACATTCCCAAAGGCTTTTTTCATTAATATCAATATTAAACTTTTCTAATCTATCAAAAAAGTTCTTATCTTTCATATATTCTTCTAACATGTAAATAGCAAGTGGAAGTCCAATTACAAACCAAGTATCTCTTACAACTAATCTATTTTGTGATACATATTTCTCAAAATCATAAAGCATTGCATCATAATCATCTGTTTTAAATAATTTTTTATGTAATAATTTAGTTATGTTATTTTCTTTTTTATATAACATGATCATTTTATAAATATAATGAATATTATAAGCATACGAATACATTAAAAACATGATGCCAGTAAAATGTAAATTTCGATCTTTTAGATATTTAGTATCTTTCAAATCTTCAAAAAATATAAGCTCGTTTGCATATGCTAATGCTTCGGTAAATAAATCACTTATAAAGTTTCTTTTACCATCAGGTTGATTTCTATAATGAGATAGTTCATGAATTATTACTGCAGCATCAAAAATAGTTCCTTCTAGTTTTATGATAATTCTTTTATTATTATTTTCATCATAAAAAGATTCTCCATCATGCTTAGTTTCAAAAAAAGCATCTTTTTCCTTTTCTTCGGTTTTAATACATAGTATATCTTGATTAATTAGATCATACACATTTAAATCAATATTATGACTTTTATAAAATTCATCAACAAGTTTTATAACACCATTCTTTGATAGTTTTGAGTAGTTCATACTAAAATGTAACTCTTCATATAAGTTTTTGTATTTCTTTTCAATATAATTAACTAAACTCCAAAGATACTCAATATAATCTAATATAAACGTATTATATTCAAAAAAAGATAAATTCTTAAACCATTTTTTGTATTGGTTAATTCTTTTTCTAGTTATCATATACATCACCTATTTACTTTATCTTATCTTTTAATAGATTTTCTTTTATATATTTATAATTTAAAGAATTCTTATTAAAAAGCAACAGATTCACCAAACTCTTTTTCTAAATCATCACGGGTGTTTTTTTCCCTGAAATAATATTTGTTTTAAACTAAATTTACAACTTTTTTAAAAACTCTTGTAAAAACTTAGAAAGTCATATTTTTAGTTTAAATCGTTCAAATACTAAACAATGATTCTAACTAATATATTCTTGTAATTTTAGGATTATAATAAATATTTGAGTATTTAAAAAATTAAAATATATTAAAAAAGAACTATTGTTAATTTATAATCCTATTCTAATTCTAAACCATATATACATTTATCATATAAAAACTTAGTTATTTTATCTTTATTTCCAGTATTGTAATATTCTGTTAGTAATGTATTAAACTCTTTAATATATTCTTCTTTGACGGTTATGATACCACAACCATTTTGAATAAGGATTTTATTAGCAACAATCATACTTGTTCTCTTGTTACCATCCCAAAATATTTGGCTTCTCATTAAATAAAGCATAAGATCTATACTTTTAAGTGTAGTGTTATCTTCTTTTAAAATATTTTCTATATCAGATGCAATATCTTTTTCATTCGGAATATCTGGTATATAATCTACACCATTTATACCAACTTTTCCATTTCTAAGTACACCCCATTCTAGTGATTCATTTCGAGAAACAAAAGAATTTACTTTGCATATAAAATCTAGATTAATTTCAGCATCTATATTTGTAAGTGTGTAATTCCAAGCATCTCTTAAATTCAAAATACAGTTAATTTCATCTAGTTTTAAAGTCGGAACATTTACTCCTTCTAAAATTGTTTTTGTATCTGGATATGTGGTATTAATGCCTTCTAATCTAGCACTATTATAAATATTTGAAACTAAAACCTTTTTGGCAAGAAAAAGGTTTTGCTCTTTGGTCAAATGAAATCTATCTTGCATTTTAAACACCTCACTTAAATAATATTCTTCTTAATTATATCATACTTATTTTTAATTTTCTATCTCAATAGCAAATTAGACAGTGACGACTGACATAAATATCATGATAAATTGTCACATTTTTAACTTTATAAACCAGATTAATTTTATCAAAGCCTTCCATTTAATCATCTTCTTCACATTATAATAGACAAGTATTTATTCATTTATATGGATATTATAACATAACAAAATTTGTTTATAAAATGAAAGAAATTTATATTAAATTATAAAAAAATAGCCATATAACAATTAACTGTTACATAGCTATTTAACTTTATTTATCTTATTTAATGGAAATATTCTTAAATCCACACTACCTAATATGTCTTCTTTATCAATTAGGCCTATGTATCTTGAATCAGTTGAGTTTTCTCTGTTATCTCCAACAACGAAATACTTATCTCCTGGAATGGTTAAGTATCCTATTGTTTCTAGTTTAAAGTCCGCTGTTGTACCGTGATTAAAATCCTCTTCCATCTTAAACCCATCAACATAAAGTTCATTATTCTTATACTCAACGTGCTCACCAGGAAGTCCAATTACTCTTTTAACTAGTTTTTCACCATTCCAATTAACTACAACAACGTCAAATCTTTCTATATCATTTAGTTTATAATCTAATTTATTTAATATTATTACGTTGTTATCGCTTAAAGTTGGCTCCATGGACTCTCCATCTACAACCGCAGGAGTTATTATAAAACTTCTTATTAAAACAACAACTATCACAACTATTACATATGGATATACGTTTTTTATAATCTTTTTTATTCTTTCTTTATTCATAACCTTTTTCTCCTAACGAAAAATAAGGCATAAATAGCCTTATTAATTTCTTTCTTTTAATTTCCATTGGCCAACTATATCTCTTGCGTAATATAACTTAGCACGTCTTGCTTTACCTTTTCTTACAACGGTAATAGATTCAAGTTTTGGTGAATGAATAGGAAATATTCTTTCAACACCAATACCAGAAGACATCTTACGAACCGTAAAAGTTTCCGATACGCCTGTTCCTTTACGAGATATAACTACACCTTCAAATGCTTGTACTCTTTCTTTTTTACCCTCAATAATTCTAACTCCAACTCTTACGGTATCTCCTACCCTAAACTCTGGAACTGAAGGATTTAATTGTTTGTTTGTAATCTTTTCAATCTTATTCATTTTTTCCTTAGTCTCCTTCCTAAAACATATAACCAGCAATCATGCAAAAATGTTAAGTATGCGGCGGATTGCCTTTTTCAAACATATAGATTTTACCATATTATTATGTTTATTGCAAGAAAAATTTTACATGCGCATCCCGCTTTTAACATTTTCTTTTGGTAGTAATGAGTTTTTCATCGTTTTATTCTTCACGAATTCGTTTACTAGCCTATTTATATTATTAATTATTTCATCTAGCTTTTTAGCACCTAAATAATTTGCATACATCGAAATAATCATCTGTCTTAACATTTCTGCCTCACCTAAAACGCGTGAAGTTGCATCATCATCTTCATCGCTATTTAAAGCAGCATTAAACCTTCTTGCTAATACATCTACTTTCTTTAAAACGTTTTTATACGCGATTTTACTGATAAATTCATTTTTAACAATTAATATTTTAGCAAGTCCTTTATTATTGTTTTTACCCTTTAGTTTATAACCTTTAATTTGGTTTGGTTTAAACACGGTAACAGCAATCGTTTTAGTTGTTTTTTCTATTTTATACTTACCTGTTTTTTTCTTCTTTGGAAGTATTTCCGTTACCTTAATATCTTTTATATCATCTAAGTATATTTTATTTTTGCTTTTTTTGATGCCATCTTTTTCTAAAGATATTTTACCTTCTAATAAGTCAGGTCTTTTTTCCATTGTTATCTTAAGCTGTTTATCTAGTCTCCATTTATCTATTTTAGCATGATCTCCTGATAAAAGAACGTCTGGAACTTTCATTCCTTTATAGTTTCTTGGTTTTGTATAAGTTGGATAATCAAGTAAGTTATTGTTAAACGAATCATTTAAGTGAGATGCCTCATCTATTACTCCTGGAAGTAATCTTACAACCGAATCAGTAATTACCATAGAAGGAATCTCGCCTCCTGTTAAAACGTAATCACCAATTGATATTTCCTCATCACAAATACTTCTTATTCGCTCATCAAAACCTTCATAATGACCACATATTAATATTAAGTGTTCTTCTTTTGATAATTCATAAGCTTTTTCTTGATTATAAGTTTTTCCTTGTGGGGTTAAAAGTATTACTTTAGAGTTTTCTTTTTTTAAATGTTCTACCGCATCAAAAACCGGCTGACACATAAGTACCATACCTTGTCCACCACCGTATGGTGTATCATCTACCTTTTTATGTTTGTTTTTAGCAAAATCCCTAAAGTTACAAGTGTTTATCTCAACTTTTTTACTTTCGATTGCTCTTTTTATAATCGACTCATTCTTAAAGCCTTCAAACATTTCTGGAAAAAGTGTTAAAATATCTATTTTCATGATAACAATCCTTTCACGTTATTTACGTATACCTTTTTGTTTTTAGCATCAATATTATTAATAAAATCATTAACATACGGGATCATAACATTATTATCAAGTACTAAAACTTCGTTTGCGGGAGTATCAAGTACATCTTTAATAATCCCAATTAATTTATCATCTATTATAACACTAAATCCTATTAAATCAACCGATAAAAATGTGTTTTCATCTAATTTTAA
>DVMT01000008.1 GCA_018714855.1 Candidatus Aphodocola excrementigallinarum | reverse complement strand
AATAAGCTTTTATCTGAATCAGTTATAAAGTTTATGAATAATGATCCAAAGACTAATCCCACTATGAAAGTTATTAATAAAAATATTAGTAAATTCTTGTGTTTTTTTATTGTTTCGTTTAAATAGTTTATTATTGTTTGCATGTTTTTCTCCTTTGTTAAACTATATTAATGAACAATAAAAAATATTACTTTAAATTTACACATATTTATATTATAATTATACATGAGGTGAAATAGGTTGACTAAAGATAAGGATAAGAAAAAACGTTTTAAAATTAAAATTAACTGGGCTAAATTATTTGTTTGGGTAGCATTAATCGCAATGGTAGGTTCTGCTTTTGCAGCGGTTCTTTCTCCCCTATTCTATAGTTAAGATGCTTAATTTAAGCATTCTTTTTTTATTTTAAAAAAAATATAATTTAATATGATGAATGAAAAAGAAAACATAAATAAAGATAAAATTAAGTTTTTAAACTTACAGCTTATCGCTACAACTGGTTTTATTATTGCACTTATAATTTCTTTTTTTCTTACGCTAGATAAAAGATTATCTTTACAAGGCGAAAAAAGAATATTTAACGAAAAAGAAGCGCAAAACTTAGCGCTTTTTCAAACGATATTAGTATTTATTATCGCAGTATGCTTTTTATACGTAAACTATAAACAATATAAACTTGCTAAAAAAACAAAGGATACTAGTGAAGAAGATTTACTTCTTCAAATAGAAACTTCTATTTTTGCAATAATATCAGCAATAATAGGCCTTTATATCATATTTAAAAATTATCGAAATAGAAATCTTACAATACCTGAAACAGAATTATTTTAAAAATCATTTTTAGAAAGACATCTCTCTTTTAACAAGTTTACATCATCAACATAAAATGAATCGGGAGTTAATAAAATATTAGTTTTTAGATAGTTATCAGCAATATCAAATTGAAGATCATAAGCTAAAAGATAAGATATATTATCATTTAATTTATCATATTCATATGATAATATTTTCTTTTTTACGTTATCACTTAAATTAAGTTCAGCATATATTTTAACAAGTGATAAAGGAAGTATTTCATCAGTTAGTTCCTCTTTATAAATTTTACCTATTTTTTTGTATAAATTAATTGCTTTAGAAAATAAATATATGCTTTTTAACATATCAATATTATTTTTTATAACTGGTGCGTTTATCGTAAAACCCTTCAACAAATTATCTTTAAGATAATCTAGATCTAAATATATGACTTCACTTTTATTTTTAATATCAACTTTATGATTATAAATATATTTAAAAGCTTTTTCATCATACACACCAACAAGTTTAAAAAAATCAATTAATTTTTGGTCTTTCTTTTTTAATTTCATAAAAAATCTCCTCTTTTAAATATATAATATCATAAAAGTTTGATAAAATATAGAAAACTAGGAAAAACTCCTAGTTTTCTGCTTCTTCAAGCATTGATGTTATAAGTATTCCATAACCTTTTTCAGGACTATTTACTACCACGTTTGTTACTGCACCAATTATGTTATCTCCTTGAATTATAGGCGACCCACTCATTCCTTGAACAACACCACCGGCTTTTTCTAATAAATTATCATCTGTTATTTCAAACAAAATATTCTTGTTACTATTTTTATCATTATTAACTTTTAAAATATTAATATCATATTCGCTTTTTAAATTACCTTCTAAAACAGTAATTATTTTAGCACTTCCTAACTTAATATCTTCATATTCTGCTACTTTGTATAAATTATCTTTATTTATTTCTCTAGTATAGTTACCAAAAATCCCTGATATGGTATTTTCCTTTATATCACCATATACTGTGTTTGAATTTACATCAGCGTTTTTACTTCCTGGTTCTCCCCTTTCGGATTTTTCTATACCAGTTACGGTTGAATTATATATTTTTCCATCCTTAACATCAATCATTGTTCCTGATTGTGATTCCAAAACTTCATGACCTAATGCACCATATAACTTAGTGTTAGGATCAATAAACGTAAGCGTACCAATACCTGATACCATGTCTTTAACATAAAGTCCTGTTTTAATTATTCCGTTTTCATTAATTAAATTTAAGGTTGTATCCATCTCTTTATTATTTCTTTTATATGTTAGTTTTAAATTTGTTTTATTACCATTTTCAATAGATGAAATAAAATCATCTATTGACTTTACGTCTTTACCATCTACTTTTATTATGGTATCTCCCTTATTTAAATTAGCATCATAACCAGGATAAGAGTCATTTACTTTATAAAAACCAGCGATTATTATTCCGTCATTATTAATTTGGAGTCCTATGTTTTCTCCACCAGCTACTATATATTTAGAATAAGCAAGTACGTAATTAGGCATAATAAATGTAGCAACTAATATAATTGCTATAAAACTTTTAAATTTTTTAAAAAACATTTTTATGCTCCTTTTGTAATCCGAATTACATTATTATTATGTTTAAAATGGATATAATAATAAGTGATAAAAATTGGTAAAGAAAAAACTAACTTTAAAGTTAGTTCCATAAGTTTTTAGGATATTTTCCTTCATCTATCATTTTATTTATTGCAGCAACTAAGTCTTTTTTATCTTCTTTATATGTTACACCAAACCATTTTTCATCAGTATCTAATACTTTTACCTTTATTTTATTTTCTTTAATTCTTTTAAAAACACTATTAGGAATTAAGAATTCACATTTATCTAGGTTATCTTTATTTTTTTCAAAAAACTCTACCATTTCATCTTCTAAGTATTTAAATATGGAAGGAGTAAAACCAAAGAAGTTCATTGATACTAAAGAATCATCATCTACGATAAATTGTTTAGTATCATCATCAAGAGGTGTTGCAATAATCTTACTATCTTTTCTTTCAATTGATGATTCAACTAAATTATTTAAATATCCATCTTTATCACTAGAACAAATACCACGCTTTACTGAACCATTTTCGCTCATGGTATTTATAACCCTATAACCAATCATTGCATATAAGTTATCATCGTTATTTTCTTCAAAGAAATTTTTGATTTTCAAAAAAGGATCATATCCATAAAAATCATCTGCGTTAATAACCGTAAAAGGTTCATTTACATACTTTTTAGCTGATAAAATAGCGTGTGATGTTCCCCAAGGTTTTACTCTTTCTTTAGGCACTTTAACGCCATCTGGTACATCTTCTATTTTTTGAAATGCATATTCTACTTTTATTTTAGATTCTATTCTTTTTCCTATCGTTTCTCTAAATAGATCATAATTTTCTTCTTTAATTATGAAAACAACCTTATCATATCCTGCTTTAATAGCATCATAAATAGAATAATCCAAGATAAATTCTCCGTTAGGCCCTACTGGCTCTACTTGCTTTAATCCTCCAAAACGACTTCCCATTCCTGCCGCCATAATAACTAACGTCATACTTATTCTCCTTTCTTTTTTACTAAATTATTTACATATGACCTAAAATCATCGTTAATCAAAACTTGCCTTTCTTCATTTTTACGTTCTTTTAAATAAGCAATACAACTATCATCACCATCAAAAACTAATTCATTATCACTAAATACAATTTTATATTCTCCAATTGGCATACATTTATAGGTATCACTTAATTTATCGAATTTTTCTTTCTTTAAATAATTATTTATTTTAGTTAGTTCTTCTTTTGTTAACTTAACTTGTTTATAGTTTAAATCTGCTGAATTAATTTTATAATATAATTTTGTAGAACTATTATTTGTATCAATTTTAGTTGTAATAAAAACAATACTTATAATTGAAACTAACGCTAATAATATAACATAATATTTATTTTTCATATTATCTTACTCCACTTTAAAATCTTCTTCTTTACCGTTTTCGGTTAGTATTTTATTTACGTTTTCTTCTGCGGTTTTTAACTTATCTGAACATTCTTTAGCAAGTTTCATAGCTTTAGTGTATTTATCTATTGCATCATCTAGATCAACGTCTCCTTTTTCTAATTCATTTACCATTTTTTCAAGTTCGTTTAACTTTTCTTCAAATTTTTCTTCTTTAGCCATTTTTTACCTCCATTACTTTAGCTTTTATTTCTCCATCTTTTATCATTACATTAATATTATCATCCTTTTTAATGTCCTTAATACTTGTTATACATTTATTATCTTTTTTAGTTATAGAATAACCTCTTTTTATAGCATTTAAAGGATTTAATAATTCTAATTTTTCAATTAAATGATTAGTTTTCTTTAACTTATCATCATATAAAATTTTAGGATCTTTAAATATTATACTATTTTCTATTATTTCTAACTTTGATTTTGCCGTATATATAACAGCATTCATGCATGTGTTTAATTTATCTATTATATTATCTAGTTTTTGTTCTTTTATTTCATACATGCTAAGTGGATTTTTAAGTATGTAACTTTCTTTTAATTTTTTAAGTCTTAACTTATTATTATCTAATATTCTTCTAACAGCATTAGTATATCTTGTTTTATAACTATCTATTTCTAATAATAAATCACTTAGCATAGGAACGGCTCTTTCTGCTGCACCAGTTGGTGTTTCTGCTCTTACATCCGCAACAAAATCACATATTGTAAAGTCGATTTGATGCCCTACTCCGCTTATTATTGGAGTTTTACAATTAAATACTTTTCTTGCTACAACTTCTTCGTTAAAAGGCCATAAATCCTCGATTGAGCCACCGCCGCGTCCAAGTATTATCACATCTAAATCATAATTATCTGCAATATCAAGCTTTTTTACAATGTCATCTTTAGCAAGTTCTCCTTGAACAAGACACGGAAACAAAATCGTTTCACATATAGGAAAACGTCTTTTAATCGTTGATAATATATCTTTTACAGCAGCTCCTGTTGGTGCCGTTACAATACCAACTCTCATTGGGATTTTAGGAATAGGCTTTTTATACTTAGCATCAAATAATCCCTCATCACCCAGTTTTTTCTTTAACTGTTCAAAAGCAACATATAAATTACCAACGCCATCTTCCTGCATTTCTTCTACGTATATTTGATAATTACCAGTTGTTTCAAAAACACTTATTTTACCTTTTACCAAAACCTTCATACCATCTTCTGGTGTGAATTTTATTTTAGAGGCGTTATAACTAAACATAATAGCATTAATTCTTGATGTTTCATCTTTTATAGTAAAGTAAAAATGACCCCTTGTATGAGCTTTAAAATTAGATATTTCGCCTTTTAAATATACTTCTTGTAAGTGAACATCATTATCTATTTTAAATTTAATGTATCTTGTAAGAGCTGTAACACTTATATATTTATCTTGCATTTTATCACCTATTTTCTTACATATTTATTGTACCATTTTTAAATATCTATAACAAGAAAAAAATAATAAGTTAACAAACCTATTATTTTTTACTTTCATATACTTTTCTAAGAGCTTTAGCAAGTTTTATCATTCTTATGTTTCTATCTAAGGATTTATCATCAATATATTTATTTAATTTCATTTCATTTAAATCTTTATAATTACAAGAGCCAAGATTATCACCATTAAGTGCCCTTAAGAGCATTTCAATTGGTGATACAAAGCGCCAATTTGAATTAATTATAGTATCTTTAAATGATGAATCAGAAAAAGGAACATCCTCATCAAGATAAAATTGTTTTTTTCTTACGTTATATAAAATATCTAAATAAGTTTCAGCATCAATCATATTATTCATTAATAAATCGTATTCTTTGACTTTTTTAATTATTTTTTCTTTATCAATTTTATAATAATCTTTTAATTCTTCAGGCAAAGTTGTATTATTAAGATAACATAACGAATATATAGTTGGAATATTAGCATCATCACCTTTTATTCTAGCAATTTCGTTAAAAGTTTTAATAACATTTATATCTAAATCTTCTATCTTATCCATATTGATAGCATCAATAATTTTTTTCATCATGTTTAAATCATAAGATTGCATACTTATGTTTTTAAGATCAAAATGTTTATCTAGTTGTTTCATTTCCTCTAATGTTTTGGCAAAAAAAGTATATCTATTTAAATAATAATTTTTATCATTTACTTTTTCATTTTCCATTTTACTATCACCAGTTGGATCAAATAAATATATTCCTTCAATATCATATTTATCATCTTTTAAGTACATTATACTTCTTGCGTGACCCTCATTAGGCTTATTAATACATTTTAAATAAAATAATTTTGGACTAAATCCTAATTTTTCTAAAATTGTATTAAATACGTTTGCATAACCCAAACATACTATTTTATCTCCTAATAATACATCTATTGTATCTCTTGAAGCAGTATAATCCTCATCTTCATTTTCTAAAGTATATACTTTTTTTCTAATCAAATCATAGGTAAACATAACTTTTTCCATTGGGCTTAAATCCAATTTTTTAA
>DVMT01000007.1 GCA_018714855.1 Candidatus Aphodocola excrementigallinarum | reverse complement strand
ACGTGCTAAAGCTGATGGAAAGTACAATGACAACGTTGATGGCTTTTGCGGACCAATAACAGTACAAAGCTTAATGAAATATGGATTTGAAATATAATAAAAACCTAGCTTAAATAGCTAGGTTGTTTTTTTATGCTAAAATACGACATATTTCTACATTAAATTATGATATTATACCAACTTCGAGGGGGATAATATGAAAAATTTAAACAGAATAGAAATAAAAGAATTTACAAAGAAGCATTTTCCACAATATAAGGGCGACATAAGAAAAGTATCTTATATTATATATAAGGATAGAATAGAGTATTTGATTAATGGTGGAATTATATTTAAAATTAAGTTTTAGTTTGATTTAGGAGTAATTTGGGAGTAAATAAAAATAAAAACCCTTATATTATAAGGGTTTAAATACATAAATGGTAGCGAGAGAGGGGATCGAACCCACGACCTTTCGGGTATGAACCGAACGCTCTAGCCAGCTGAGCTATCTCGCCATGAACTGCATTAATATAATAACAAGAAAATAAGGTTTTATCAAGTGTTTTTTAAAAAAAATTTAATTACTTATTAAACTTTAAAAAAAGATTAATTTTTATTATAAAATTTATTGATTAAAATAAATTTAATCGTTATAATAATTAACCAATGTGTAATTAATAATTATAATATTGGTGGTGTTAGTATGTATGGTATAAATTATGAAACAGTAACTTTAAAAACTAATAGGTTAGTATTGAAAAAAGGACAAAAGGATGATTTTTTAAAAGTTTATGAATATGATTTTTCTAAACTAAAAAACATTGATAATGAAAACGAGTTAAAAAAACAAGATTCTTCTAAAATAGAAAAGTTATTTAAAGGTGGTAATTACTATAAAAAGGCAAAAAAGGCTCATATGTTTGATTGGATAGTTTATTTAGAAGATAATGCAATTGCTAATATTTTAACTAGTGAATGTAATGAGAAAGAAAAAATGGTAGAGTTAGAATTTAACATGCATCCTAATTATTGGAATAAAGGTTATATGTTAGAAAGTTTAGTATCAGTTATTGAGTATCTGTTTTCATTAGGATATGATAATGTTACATGCACTTATTTAGAATGTAATGTAAGAGCTAAAAAGTTACTTGGTAAGTTAGGTTTTAAACCATACATGATAATAGAAGATAGTATTAAAAGTCCAAAGGAAAACATGCTAGACGAATATAAAGTAATAATGAACAAAGATGATTGGTTTTCAAAAACGGGTAAGTTAATTAAAGTAAATGGTTCTTTATAGAACTATTTTTTTATTTATTATGATATAATTAATTATAGGAGGATTTTTTATGAAGATACTTGTAACAGGGGGAACTGGTTATATTGGAAGTCATACTGCAGTAGAACTTTTAGATGCGGGGTATGATGTTGTTATAATTGATAATTTGTCTAATTCAAAAAGGGAAGTTAAAGACTACATTGAAAAGATAACTAATAAAAAGGTTTCGTTTTATGAAGCTGATGTAAAAGATAAGGACGTTTTAAGAAAAATATTTACCGAGCATAAAATAGATGCAATAATTCATTTTGCAGGTTATAAAGCAGTTGGTGAGTCAGTGGAAAAGCCACTTATGTATTATAGAAATAACATAGATTCTACCTTATCACTTCTTGAGGTAGCAAGTGAGTTTAACGTTAAAAAAATCGTATTTTCTTCATCTGCAACGGTTTACGGTAAACCTAAAACATTACCAATAAAAGAAGATTTTCCTTTATCTACGACAAATCCTTATGGAACAACAAAATTAATAATAGAGGGTATTTTAAGAGATTTATATAAATCAGATAATGATTGGAGTATTGCAATTTTAAGATACTTTAATCCGATTGGAGCACATAAATCCGGTTTAATAGGTGAAAATCCTAATGGTATTCCAAATAACTTAATGCCATACATCATTAAGGTTGCAACTGGTGAACTTCCTTCTTTAGGAGTTTTTGGAAATGATTATGAAACTCATGACGGAACAGGTGTAAGAGATTATATACACGTTACCGATTTAGCTAAGGGTCACGTTAAAGCAATTGAAAAGGTTGTAAATGAAAAAGGCTGTGATGCTTATAACTTAGGAACTGGTAAAGGCTATAGCGTGCTTGATTTAGTAAATACCTTTATAAAAGTAAATAACGTTGATGTACCATATGAAATAAAACAAAGAAGAAAAGGCGACATTGATGCTTGTTATGCAGATCCTTCTTATGCGTATGAAAAACTAGGATGGAAAGCGGAAAAAGACATAGAAGAAATGTGCAGGGACGCATACAATTTTGTTAAGAAGGTGAAGTAGTTGCAAGAAAGATTAAAAATATATTTGGAAAAACATAATTATGATGGATTTAAAAAAGAAATAGATAAAATAGAAGTTACTGAAGATAATTATGAAAGTTATCTTAACATGATAAATGACGTTATTATAAAGCAAATGATGAGCGAGCCATTCGGAGGAGAAAAATCAAGCAAAACAAGACTTGTTAATGCTTTTAATGATAAAAAAGAAGAAACGTTCTTTGATGTTGTTTCAGAACTTAGAAAGTATGTAAAAGAAGTATTTTTAAAAAAATTAAACATAAAAAATTACGTAGATGATAGTCCTATAATTAAAGATTTAGAAAGTTTTGAAAGCAGGTTTATGTAATGAAAAAGTTGAATAATGTATTAATATTTTTATGCTCGTTAGCATCAATTTGCATATTTGTTAAAGATTTAAACATAGGTGCAACAGATAGATTCTTAGGAGATTTATCAATGGTATTTGTACTTTTGATTCCTAAGATTGTAAGATGGCTATTTAAAATAAAAATTACCGATGCAATTGAGTTTGTTTACGTTATTTTTATGATTTTAGCACAGTTTATTGGAAGTGTGGTTAACTTATATAATCATACTTGGTGGTATGATTTATTTACTCACTTTTTATCAGGCGTCTTAACAACTGTTTTAGCACTTGTTATTATGAATTGGATGAAGGTTTATGATGATAAAAATAAATGGTTTAACTTTATTTTTATGATAAGTTTTACTCTTATGATAGCATCATTTTGGGAGTTTATGGAGTTTGGTTCGGATTTAATAATGAAAACAGACGTGCAGCACGCACTTGATACTGGAGTTGCTGATACCATGCAAGATATGTTAATCGCTTTTTTAGGTAGCATAATAGTAGCGGTTAAATACGTATTTGAAAATAAAAAAGGACTTATAAAAAAAATAGTTAGTGCTTTAAAGTAGAAACTAACTATTTTTTAATGCCATAGCTAAGTGTTATAGGATCCATGAAAATACTTTGTTCCGGTGGATCATAAGTTAATACCGCAAACACCATGTATATTATAATTACAAATAAGATAGCTAAATTTTCCATGTGTAAATCCTTTTTTATGTTTATTATAAAAATAGTAATTATCTGTGATATTATTATAACAATTAGCATTAAGAATATAGTAAGTAAAAGATTTTCTCCAATAGCATTATAAATAGGCATGTAAATAACTAAGAATATTGGTATTGATAAAAGTGATGCTATAACGTTTGATATACATACGTTTTTATAAGGTAAATGTTTTACTTTTACGATTATTTTTTGAATAACTCCAG
>DVMT01000006.1 GCA_018714855.1 Candidatus Aphodocola excrementigallinarum | reverse complement strand
TCATTACAATATGATGAATGTGAAAAAGCTGTATCATAAATATGCATATTATTAGTTTTAATATTAAATCTATCAAGTAACTTCATACTATCACCCATTAAATTATAACAAAAAAAAAGAATTTAATCTATTATATTGGTTAAATTCTTTAATACATTTAAAAATACTTAATAACATTATTTTGCTTTTAAATCATCTATGTTTTCGCATATTAAATTATCACAATATTTCATGTATTTTTCATATTCATCTTTATTTTTAACGGTCCAACCAAGAATCAGTTTTTTATTTTTCTTTTTATCAACATAACTATTAGGCATTGCATTAATATCATAAGATATAAAATCAGTTTTAAAAAAAACATCTGCAAGTAAACTTTTAGATAAATTACTTTTTAAATTATTAATGTTTTTATCATGTTTAAAATCACTAGCTAAAAGACCTCTTATATAATTAGGTTTTTTTCGTTTAAACCATAAAATAGATACTGGATTAAAACTTTGAATTGCAAACAAACCATTATAATTATCTAAATACTTAGAAAGTATACTTTCTAATTTACCATTAAATTTACCATTCTTAATTTCTATTAACAACCCAACTTTTCCATCAACCAACCTTAGTACTTCTTCAAATAATGGTATTTTATGTTTAGTATTAAATAAATTATATTTTAATAACTCTTTATAAGTACTCTCTTCTATTATTTTATTAAGACCACATACCCTTTTTAAATTATAATCATGAAATACAACCAATTTATTGTCTTTAGTTAGATGAATGTCTAGCTCTATTATACAATTATGTCTAATCGCTTTTTTAAAAGCTGGTATACTATTTTCTGGTATACCAGCCTTAATGTTATGATAACCACGATGCGCAATTATACTTTTCTTTAAAAAAGATACATTTTTCATACTAATCACCATTACTATTTTATTAAATTCCCCCATTCGCTTTCCTTAAAGCCGATAAATACTTTGTTCTTTGTAACCAATATAGGTCTTTTAACAATCATACCATCACTTGATAATAACTCTAACTTCTCATCAAAACTCATGTTTGGCAATTTATCTTTTAAATTTAATTTTTTATATAATAAACCACTTGTATTAAAAAAAGATTTAATATCCTTATTAGATAATTTAATAAAATTATTCAATTCCTCTTTATTAGGATTATTATCCTTTATATTCCTTAGTTCATATTTTATATTATTATCATCTAAGAACTTTTTAGCTTTCATGCAAGTAGAACACGTTGGATAACAAATAAATTTATACATAACATCACCCTCTTAAATAATAGATATAATAAGTTATTAATATAATTATCATTGTTGTTATTATTAAACATCTATAAAAGCAATAGAAATATCGGGATAAAGTTCCTTTATTTTTTCAACGACTGTCTCACTGTTTGTTAAAACATTAACTTTTCCAGGGGCGCTTGAACTTCCTGTATTATCAAAAATACCAGACAAATTAATGCTATCATTCAATGTAAAATCTAAAAGGCTAAGACCACCTAACATATAACAATTTTGAAACATATAACTCATATTTGAAACATTAGAAGTATCAAATCTTAATACAAGTGATTCGATACTAGAGCAGCCATAAAACATACTTTGCATATTAGTCACCTTAGAGGTATCAAAAGAAGTTAAATTAAATTTTGTAATTTTACTGCAATTATAAAACATACGAGCCATACTTGTTGCGTTTGAAGTATTAAAATTAAATAAATCAAGACTAGTTAAAGAAGAACACCCATTAAACATACCATAAAAATTTGTTACTTTTGATGTATCAAAACTAGATAAGTCCAAATTATTAAGTGAAGCGCAACCACTAAATAAATAACTCATGTTTGTAACGTTTTTAGTATTAAAATTATTTAAATTTAAATCAGTTAAGGACGAGCAGTTATAAAACATTCCTTCACTATAATATCCGGTTGACACGTTAGTTAAACTAGATGTATCAAAAGTACTTAAATCTAGGTTATTAAGTGATGTACAACCAGCAAACATAGCAGTCATATTTGATACTTTCGCAGTATTTAAAGAAGATAAATCTATATTTTTTAATGAAGAGCAATTTTGAAACATATAAGACATATTTGTTACTTTTGATGTATCAATAAAATTCATATTTAAACTTACAAGACCTGAACACCCATTAAATAAACTGTTCATATTTGTAACTTCAGAAGTGTTAAAATTAGATAAATCAAGTTCTGTTAGGGAAGAACAGTTTTGGAAAGTTCCAACCATGTTTTTTAAATTAGGTGTATTAAAACCAGATAAATCAATACTATTAAGTTTTGAGCAACCAGAAAACATGTACTGTATTGATGACATATTTATAGCGTTCCATCCACTTAAATCTATACTTTCAAGACTTGAACATCTAGAAAATAAACCAATTCCAGCATCGGTTAAAGATGTATTAACAACATTTGATACATCCCAAGTACTTAAATCTAAGTTAATTAATTGAGAACAATTAGCGAAAGTTCCAGCCATATTAGTTACATTAGATGTATTAAAATGTGATACATCTATATCAGTTAAATTTCTGCATCCACCGAACATATTATTCATATTAATTGCGCTTGATGTATCAAAATTACTTAAGTCAAGCTTTGTTAGAGAAGAACAATTATAAAACATGCCTCTATATGAATTATATCCAAAATATTGTACTTTTGAAGTATCAAATGAAGATAAATCAAGTTCTTGCAATGACGTACAATTATTAAACATAGATGACATATTTGTTGCACTCGATGTATCGAATGAGGATAAATCTAAGCTTGTTAATGAAGTACAATTATAAAACATACCTCCAGAAAGTGAAGTGTTAGAAAAATAAACTACTCTAGAAGTATCAAACGACGATAAATTCAAAGAATTAATAGAAGAACAATAACTAAACATGCCAGTCATATCAGTTACTTTTGAAGTATCAAAATAATCATCAAAAGTAATGGATGTTAAATTAGAAAAGTTTCCAAATAAATATGATGAATTAACTGGGGCTTCGATCTCTCCTACTCCACCTATATAAAGTTCATATAAATCATTATTATCTATATCGGTATACCATGCAATAACAGATCCGTCTTTATTGTATGATGCATCCCACGATCCTATTGCATTATCTCCCACTTCAAGTGTTGGTAAAAACTCTATTGTCTCTACACTTTCTTTTGTTATTGTTCCATTATAAAATGTTGATGTCTCATTACCACTATTTCCTTGAGCTAAGATTGATTCTGGCTTTGTAAAGTTAAATTTTATTACTATGTCTAAATTGGTATTTTCTGGTAGTGTTATTCCTTCTTTATATTTTATTCTTACCTTAAATTCTTTTATATCTCCTGGCTGCATCAACTCTTTTATACCAATACCTTCTAGTACATACTCCATATTAGTGTTGTTATTAACAGGCGCTTCAATTGAATCTATCCACATGGCAACATTACCACTATTTGTTATTTCTACGTTATACACTACTTCTGATGTTACTTCATTTAAATCTACTCCCATTTTTATTGTATCTTTTGAGTAATCTGGAGCGTAGTTTTCTAATCCTTTATTTATTGTTTCACTTAAATTTATATCTGTTACTCTTATATCTTCTTCTACTCTAAACGTTGCTTCACCGCTTATTTTTATTTCTCTATTTAACGCTGCATATCCTACTGATAATGAAAGTACAAACGTACAAAAAAGTAAGTACATTATTAAATTAATTCTATTTTTTGGTTTTTTTTGAAACTCTTTTTTTCTTGTTTTTAATCTCATATTATCATTTTCCTATTCTAAAATAATAATATCATATGGCATTGATTTTGGTCAATAATACATTAAAAAAAACCAACGTTTTCACGCTGATTTTATATTAATAATTTTGAGCTCTTTTTTCAAAGAAACTTTGTGGATGAGAACATACTGGGCATACTTTTGGAGCTTCTTTTCCTACGTATACATATCCACAGTTACGACAAATCCAAACTGTTTCTTCACCCTTTTTAAATACTAAATCATCATTAACATTACCAAGTAGTGTCATGTATCTTTCTTCGTGATTCTTCTCTATTTTAGCAACTTCTTCAAAAAGGTATGCTATCTTGTCAAAACCTTCTTCTTTTGCAACTTCAGCAAATTCTTTATACATTTCTGTCCATTCATAGTTTTCACCTTCTGCAGCTGCTTTTAAGTTTTCAGAAGTAGTTCCAATATCTCCACCGTTAAGTAGTTTAAACCACATCTTAGCATGCTCTTTTTCATTATTTGCAGTCTCTTCAAAAATTGCTGCTATTTGTTCATATCCTTCTTTTTTAGCCTTACTAGCAAAATATGTGTATTTGTTTCTTGCTTGGCTTTCTCCTGCAAATGCAGTCATTAAGTTTGCTTCTGTTTTTGATCCTTTTAGTTCCATACTTATCTTTCCTTTCTACAATTATTACATATTCCTTTTATATTAAAATTACTATTCGTAATTTTAAAACCAGTTTGTTTTTCTATTTTTTTTAAATCCTCATTACTTATTGTATAATTAACATCCATTACCTTTCCACATATTATACAATAAACATGATTATGATTACAAATGGTCTTATCAAATCTATCATTACCATCTTTTATAGATATTCTTTTTATTTCGTTTAAGTTTACAAGATCATTTAAATTTCTATAAACGGTTCCTAAACTTATTTTAGGAATTACTTCTTTTACCCTTTCATAAACCATTTTAGCATCTGGATGATCATTTGATGCCATAACAACATTTAAAACTTCTTGTCTTTGCTTCGAATATCTCATTTTATCTCCTAAATAGTAATGATTACTACTTAAGTATAATATTTTTTTTAGTTATTGTCAATTACTTTTACTTGTTTTTTTCTTATTCTATAATTTACATAATCTTTTAATAAAGAATACAAAACAGATGATATAGGTACACTTATTATAATTCCAATAAAGCCAAATATACTACCTCCTATTAATACCGCAAGCAATGCCCATAAAGCAGGCAATCCAACTGATTTACCAACTATTTTTGGATAAGTAAAATTCTCATCTATCTGTTGCAATATGAAGAATATTATTACGTACCATAAAGCCATTATAGGATTTGTAACAGCGATTAGTAAAACCCCAACAAAAAGTGCTATAAAAGCTCCAATATAAGGTATTAATGCAGTTATTGCAAATAAAACAGCAAGTATTAAAGCATATGGCATTTTAAGTATACTCATAACTATGAATAATAAAGTTGCTATTAAACACGCATCTAAACACTGACCAGTTATAAAATTAGTAAAAGTACTATTACTTAATTTTACTATTCTAACAATATTTTTAGTTATTTTATCACTAAAAAATGCATTTAAAAGTTTTTTTACTTGTCTAACTAAGTTTTCTTTATCCAATAATATATATATTGAAAGTATAAATCCAATAAAGAAAATTACTATTCTAGATATCATTGAACTTAAGAATCCAACTATTAAAGAAACAACGTTTCCTGCTTGAGAAACAGATGTATTAATTATGTTTTCAACGTTTATATCATTGATATAACTTTGCATACTTGGGTATAAATCTTCCAATCTTTCTAATAAATCATTCACCCAACCAAAATCTTTCGGAATAGAATTAGCTATTGCTATTACTGCTTGAACAAGTTCTGGGATTATCAAAAACAAAATTAATCCTATAATACCAAATATTAATATTAAAGAAATGATAAGTGATATTACCCTAATTAATTTTTTATGTTTTCTTTTATCTATTTTAAATATTTTTCTTTCTATTTGTTTCATTGGAACGTTTATTATAAACGCTATTGCAATACCTACTATTAAAGGCATTATAAGGTTAAAGGCAAACAAAATAAAATCTATAAATAAATTATAATTAAACACAACCCATAATACTATTCCTGCAAAAACAATTATCTCCATTATTTGTCTTTTTGTTTTCTTAGTCATTTACTTACCTACTTTCTAATACTATTATAGCATATTTTTCTTTTTTAATATTATTGCAATAATAATTGATAAAACAAATGAAAAAGCAATAATTAAAATAAAACTCAAAGATGAAGTACCTATTTTACCAAGTGGTACGTTCATTCCTATAAATGATGCTACCATCGTTGGTATTGAAAATACAATCGTAATACCTGCTAAAAACTTCATTACATCATTTAAATTATTAGAAATAATAGTTGCGTATGTATCAGTCATACTAGTTAATATTTCTCTATAAATATTAGCCATTTCAATTGCTTGTTTATTTTCAATCATCGCATCCTCGAGTAAATCAGTATCATCTTCATACATCGTTAAAACGTTGCCTTTAGCAAGTTTTTCAAGTACTACATCGTTAGCTTTTAAAGAAGTAGAAAAATATACGAGTGTTTTTTCAACGTTTAAAAGTTCTATTAATCTTTTATTATTAGTTGATTTATGAAGCGTTTTTTCTTTTTCATTTATGTATTCATTAATTGCTTTTAACTCTCTTTGATAAACACTTGCTGTTTTAAGAAGTATTTGAATTACAAACTTAGTTCTTTTTTTTATATTAAATTCCCTTACCTTATTGTTTTTAAAATCGTTAAATAAAGTTTGTTCTTTAGGAGATATGGTTATAAAATAACCATCATTATTTATTATTAATCCTAAAGGATCCGTATTATACTTATGCTTATAATTAGTATCTGTTACATACGGAGTATCTACTACAATCAATGTTGCATTATCACCAATTTCAATACGAGGTAATTCCTCATCATCCAGTAATTTTGTTAACAAATCTAAATCCGTATTAGTCTTATTAGATATTTCCTTTATTTCTTCCAAACTAGGATTAATTAAATCTATCCAGCACTCTTTTTGTAAGTTTTTTAATTCTTTTAACTTTTTATTTGCATCCGTTGTGTAAATATTAATCACTTTTAATCACTCCTTACTCATATTTCATATTTATATATTTTACCATTTTCCGGATGGAAAGATAATAAACTAGTACTATCATCATACCCAATAATATTAAAATGTAACGCTCTTATTATTGCATGATGCGATACCACCAAAACGGTTTTATAATCACTATTTTTTATTTCTTTTAAGAACTTTTTAGCTCGTTTAAACACGTTCTTAACAGGTTCTACCTTATTATAATTTAAATTTTCTTTTAGGTTCCAAAAATCATACTTCTTATAATCATCATAAGGCATTTTTTCAAACCGTCCTAAATCTCTTTCTATCAATAAATTGTTAGTTACAATGTTACATTTTCCATCAGTAATTATCTTTGCGGTATCCAAAGTTCTTTTAAGAGGTGAAGAAAAACATATATCAAAATTAATATTCTTTATTTTTTCTTTTACATTATACGCCTGTTTTAATCCCTCTTCATTTAACGGTGTATCGCTTACTCCTTGCATAACGTTTTTTTTATTCAAATCAGTTTGACCGTGTCTTACTAGATAAATCATCATACTTATCATCACCCTTAATTTTTTCTTATTTATATTATAACTCAGGATATATCTTTTTTCAAAAAAATATGATAATGATTGTTAAGTATTAAAGTAAATAATTATATAATTATATAATTATATAATTATAACTTTATAGATATTATAAAAAAATCAGATTTTTATTCTGATTTTAATTTTTCAATTTCACCTTTTGATAATCCAGTAGATGTTGAAATGATTTTTATATCAATACCTTCCTTAAGCAAATTCTTCGCTATTTCTTTTTGCTTGTTTAAGGCGCCTTCTTTATGACCTTCTTTAAGACCTTTTTCCATTCCCTCATTGTAACCATCTTTCATTGCATATGCTTTTATTTGATCTCTTATAAATGCTTCTTGTTCTTCTTTTAAATAGATTCCTTGCATCTCTTCTTCTTTTGATAACTTACTTATCTTCTTTGCCACAGACTCCATCTCCCTACATCCTTTACTTATCTTTCTTAACTCTTCTTTATTATCAGTTGTCATTATTAACAACTCTTTTTCTAACTTCGTTAATTCTTCTTTATTATAATACTTTTGTCTTACTCTTTTCAAGTTTATATAATATATTTCTGTATCAGTTACTTTCATGTAATACCCTCTATTATATCTACCAAATAATCTTCACAGCTTCTATCTTGTAGTACGCTTTTAAATACCTCATCACTCATCATTGTTATTACTTTATCTTTATTTAATAGCATGTTTTTTGCCTCCTTCAAACGCATACTATCACATATTAAATTCTATTGCAAACCTTAAAAACACCTATTTTGCGTGGTTTTTCATACAAAAAAAACGATTTTCTCCTAGAGAAAAATCGCCTTTTTGAATCACTTTTTTTACCAAAATATACCATACTCATAAATTTTATTTTTTTAATTTTTTTCAAAATCATCTTTTAACTCATTAATTAAATCTTCTTTTTCTTTGCTACTTATAAAACTAGCATTAACAGCATTTACATTAAATTTATAAAAATCTTCTTTAGTAAAGTTAAAGTGTTTTTCTAATAATTCATACTCTTTAGATAAGGTTGTGTTAGATACGGTGTTATTATCAGTATTAATTGTTAGTAAAACTCCTTTTTCATATAATTTTTTTATTGGATGTTTTTCATAACTTTCTACTGCTTTGGTCTGCACGTTACTTGTTGGACATATTTCTAGTGTTACTTTATTTTTTATAACTTCATTTATTACATCATTGTTTTCTATTATGTTTATTCCATGTCCAATTCTTTTAGCTCCAAAACTAATTGCATCCATTACGCTTTCATAATTATCTGCTTCTCCTGCATGAATCGTAAATGGTATTTTTTCTTTTTTAGCTATTTCAAATAATGATTTATAATCACTTGTTTTATATTTTTTTTCATCACCCGCTAAATCAAGTGCAACAACACCATTACCAAGGTATTTTTTGCATATTTCTATTACCCCTTTATTTTTTTGAAAAGAATCCCCTCTCATCATGCATAAAATAACGTTTGTTTTTATTTCTTTAACACTTTTTAAACCATCTAAAACGGAAGATATAACATCATCTAAATTTAAACCTTTTAAAGTGTGTTTTTGTGGTGCAAAGCGTATTTCCGCATAAATAATTCCATCATTTTTTAAATCAAGTGCAAGTTCTTTGGAAATTCTTTTTAAATTATCTTTTGTTTGCATAACTTTAATTGGTAAATCAAATTTACTCAAGTATTCCGCTAAATCATTATTATTACTTTTAACAACCATGTTTTCTTTTACATATTTTAAATCTAAATTTAAAATATCACAAACCGTACTCGGTCTTATACTACCATCTAAATGCACGTGTAATTCAATTTTTTTCATATTATTCACTATCCTTTACTTAATTATAACCTAATATAATTTATTTTAAAAGAAAAAAGTAGCTAAAGCGCTACTTTCTAAACTGTGAATTATAAAGTTCTGCATAAAAACCGTTTTGACGCATTAACTCTTCATGATTTCCTTGTTCAATTATATTACCTTCGTTCATAACAAGAATTAAATCAGCGTTTTTAATGGTTGATAAGCGGTGTGCTATTATAAACGAAGTACGTCCTTCAGTTAATTTATCCATTGCTTTTTGAACTAACTCTTCGGTCCTTGTATCAACAGAAGACGTTGCCTCATCCAAAATTAAGAATGGTGCGTTTTTAATCATACCACGTGCAATGGTTAATAGCTGTTTTTGACCAGCTGATACTGATTCATTATCAGTTATTTCATAATTCAAAACACCTGGAAGTGATTTTACAAAGTGATCAACACCAACGGTTTTTAAGGCCTGCATAATTTCTTCATCTTTAACTTTTTCTTTATTATACTTAATATTATCCCTTATCGTACCATTAAATAACCAAGTATCTTGAAGTACCATGATAAATAAGTCATGAATGTTTTCACGAGTTAAATCTTTAACTGATACACCATCAATTTTAATGTCGCCATCTGTAATATTATAAAACTTCATAAGTAAGTTTACCATCGTTGTTTTACCAGCACCCGTTGGACCAACAATCGCTATTTTTTCACCTGGCTTTACCTTACAATTAAAATCTTTAATAATTATTTTATCAGGATTATAACCAAATTTAACATGTTTAAACTCAATATTTCCTTTTACTTTTGATGGATTAAGCTTCTTCGTTAAATTAGATTCATCTTCCATTTCATCTTCTTCAAGGAATTCAAAAACACGTTCTGATGCAGCAGCTGTAGATTGTAAAGAAGTCATACCTTGTGCTATTTGTGATAAAGGAGACGTAAATAATCTAACGTAAATTATAAACGCAACTATAACACCAAAGGAAATAACACCTTTAGTTGTAAGTATTGCTCCAACAACACATACACAAACGTAACCAAAGTTACCAATAAAGTTCATTATTGGTTGCATAAGACCTGATAAGAACTGACTTTTTCTATCACAAGTAAACAAGTTTTTGTTTAACTTATCAAAGGTATCACTTGCATCTTTATTACCATTATATGCCTTAACAACGTTATGAGCAGAATATATTTCTTCTATGTGTCCATTTAAGTCACCTAATTCTACTTGTCTTTGATCAAAGTATTTTTGTGATTTACCAAGTATTAAGAACATAAATGAAAAACCAATTAAAGAAGATACGATTGCCGTAATAGCAAGTATCCAGTTCGTTACGAACATCATTATTATTGAACCTATGAAAAGTGCTATTGCCGCAACTAAAGTACCAAGTGATTGATGCATAGATTGGTTTATCATATCAACGTCATCCGTAACACGTGATAATATATCACCATAACTATGATGATCAAAATACTTAAGTGGTAATTTGTTTATTTTGGTAGATATCTTATCTCTTAAATCCTTAGCGAAATTATTAGATACCGTAACCATTATAAAGTTTTGAATATAGTTAAATGACGCACTAAATAAATATATTGTAAGTAAGAAAGCCGCAATTGATTTAACCTTATCAAAATTAATACCAGTTAAAATACCATCGGTTATAACATCCGTTAAATCACTTAAATAATTAGGACCAATAATTGATAGTACTGATGATAATGCTGCTAAAACAAGTGCAACAATTATCATTGGTAAATATTTATCTAAGTACCTAATCATGCTTTTTACAGCTTTTTTTAAATCTTTAGGTTTCTCTGCTGAACCTCTATTAGGTCCAGGTCCCATGTTACGAGGTCTTGTTTTTGTATTATTCATTTTCAAGTTCCTCCTTTGATAATTGTGAATATGCTATTTCTTTATAAACTTCACAATTTTTTAATAATTCTTTATGAGTACCTATACCAACTGCTTTACCGCTATCTAAAACGATTATTTTGTCAGCGTTTATTATGGTACCAATTCTTTGTGCAACAATTACGCTTGTTGCATCCTTAGTATATTTTTTAAGTTCCTTTCTTAATACGTAATCAGTTTTATAATCAAGTGCTGAGAATGAATCATCAAATACGTATATTTCAGGATTCTTTGCTATTGCACGAGCAATTGATAATCTTTGCTTTTGTCCACCAGAAATATTAGTACCACCTTGGGCTATATCACTTTCATAAGTATTAGGCATCTTATCCACAAACTCTTTTGCTTGAGCAACACGAACGGCTTCTTTTATTAACTTATCAGATTTTTCTTTTCCATTATCACCATAAGATACGTTATAATTAACCGTACCAGAAAACATAACTGCCTTTTGTGGAACGTATCCTAATTTATTATGTAAATAATCCAACTTATAATCTTTTATGTTAACGCCGTCTATTAATATTTCACCATCAGTTACGTCATAAAAACGCATTAAAAGATTAACAATCGTTGACTTACCCGATCCGGTAGAACCAATAATCGCGATGGTATCACCCTTTTTAGCTTTAAATGATATGTTTTCCAAAACGTACTCATCAGCATCAGGATACTTAAACGATACGTTTTTAAATTCTATTTCTCCAGTTTTCTTAGTTGGTTTATTAAACGTACCATCTAGTATTGAATCTTTAGTATCTAATACTTCTATAACCCTTTGAGCTGATACGTTTGCTCTTGGATACATTATAAATATCACCGCAAGCATTAAAAATGACATGATAACTTGCATTGCGTAACTTGAAAATACCACCATGTTACCAAATAAAGTAATCTTATCATTAAGTGAAGCAGCATCTATTAAATATGCTCCGATAAAATATATTGATAAAGAAAGTAAATTCATTATTAAATACATAACCGGTGACATTAAAGCCATCATTCTTTGGTTAAACATCTGAGTTTTAGTAAGCTTTTCGTTTTGAACATCAAATTTTTCTTCTTGATACTCATCTGCATTAAACGCTCTTACTACCCTTATACCAGTTAAATTTTCACGAGTAAGACCATTTATCTTATCTATTAATTTTTGTACTATCTTAAATCTTGGCATTACCATTACCATTAATATAACAATCATCATGATAAGAACTAAAGCAGCTGCTCCGGTAACGGCACTCCACTGCCAACTCTTATTTAAAATCTTAAATACAGCCCATACTGCCGTAATAGGTGCTTTAATAAGCATCTGAAGTCCCATTGCAATAAACATTTGTATATTTGTTATATCATTAGTTGTTCTAGTAATTAAACTACTAGTTGAAAACTTCTTTATCTCTTCCATCGAAAAGCCTTGTACTTTTTCAAATAACTGCTTTCTTAACTTCCTAGAGAACGTAGCCGAAATAAAAGAAGTTAAATAACCAACCATCATTGCTGCCGCAAGTGATCCCGCCGCACATAAAATCATGTATCCGCCTTCGGTTAATATCTCACTCATTTGGCTTCCTTCAGATTGTACTAAAACGGTGATGTTAGACATATAATCTGGAAGTTTTAAATCAAGCCAAACTTGAAATACAATTAAAATCAATGATGCGAATATTATTAACCAATCTTTTTTATTAAAATCTTTTATTAATTTTAACATTATATCATTCCTTTCATTATTTCAAGTTTTCTTTAATCTTATTTATTACATTAAAAAAAACGTCAAGCTCTTCATATGATATGCCTTTTGTAAGAAGAGTTTCAAATTCAGTTACCTTTTTTTTCATTAATTTTGATTTTTTATAACTATAATTAGTTAATACTATTTCTTTTTTTCTAGCATCTTTTAAAGAATCTATTCTCTTAATCAAATTTTGTTTTTCCATTGTTTTTAAAATACCAGAAATAGTTGACCTTCTAACAGATAAAAAAGTCTCCAAATCACTTTGATAAACCGTTTTACCCTTGTTTTCAAATAAGTATTTTAAAACGCTTACCTGTACATGCGATAATTTTTTATGTTCCCTTTTGTTTTCAATTAACTTTCTTCCAATTAGGTTATCTAAAAGTTTTATTTCAAACGCTATTTTTCTTTCTTTATTCATCCTATCATCTCTTTTGTAAGGTAACTAACAAAAATAATTCTACCAACATATTATTCATATGTCAACAGAATTATTAAGATTTACTTTTGTGTGTAAATGTTATCTATTCTCATTTTTATCTTAATATCACCAATTGGAAGTTCATCACCCTTAAAAGAAATAGTCATACATTTATTTTTCTTTGAATGTTTATTTAAATAACTTGGCATTTCCACATTTATTGGCACGTTTTTATTTGATTTTAGTAGTTCTTCATCAGTTACTACACCATCTGCATCCCAATCAGATGAAACATAAATACTTTTTAAAATATTTATTTTA
>DVMT01000065.1 GCA_018714855.1 Candidatus Aphodocola excrementigallinarum | reverse complement strand
TAAACAAATAAAAACAAAGCAAAGGCTTTGTTTTTATGCTTCTACTTGTTCATAATCAAGTGTGATTGTAAAAGTCACTCCACTTGCAGTTGTCTCAACATCTTCCAACCATTCTACCCTAATAGTCATGTTTTGGGTTTCGTTTTGATTAATAGGTGTTTCACTTACTGCAACGCCACTATATGTAACCTTTATTGGTCCCTCATCAGTATCTAATCCAGTTTGATTAATTTGTTTTAATTTAGCCGGAACCGATCCTTTATTAGTTATTGTAACTGGTATTTCAACATATGCTCCTGGATAATCTAATTTATCAACCGTTATGGTTAACTCGTTGTTACCGGATTCAATTACCGCTATATCGGCGGAATCTGGTTGTTTTGTATAACCAGAGCTTGTAACATCACCAATAGAAGTAAACTCAACGTCAAAATCACCTGATGCTGATGCAGTACCACTAATTGTTAAAGTTTCACTAAACAATGCGTAGCCTACTGCTACTGCAAGTACAAATGCTATTACACCAATTATTGCAATGTTTTGCTTTTTCATTCGCTTTCTTTCCTCCTTTATTATCTAAATATAGGATAACACTTATTTTAGATTTTAGTCAATAGAAAAAGAAAAGGTTAACACAAATATATGTTAACCTCTATATAGTTAAAGTTTGACCTGGATATATTTTATCAGGATTACTTCCTATTACTGATTTATTTTTCTCATATAGTTTTTGCCAAGTTGTTCCATATTTACTTGCGATACCGCTTAGAGTATCGCCTTTTTTTACTACGTAAGTAGTAGGATTTATACTAGAAGAACCAGGAATTTTAATTATTTGACCCGTGTATATTTTATTAGGATCAGAAATGTTATTGTAGCTTGCTAATTTTTGATAAGTGGTGTTATATTTAGATGCTATTTCACTTAAAGTATCACCTTTTTTTACTACGTAATTTATATATTCTGAATCATTTTCATTTGACGTATCATCATTATTAGATTCACTTTCTTTATAATTATTTAAATTATTCGCTTTTATTATAGAAGGATAATCTTTATAAGCAATATCTAAATCAACGTTACCATTAATTCCTGGCATACTTCCTTTAGATGAATACTGCCACATACCAAATGGTTTTGAATAAGTTGGAGCACTAGTCCACTGGGCAAGCCATTTATCATAATCATTTAATTCTGAACTATTTAATTTACCATTTAAATAACTTAAGTTCGCGTAAATTGATACGTAATAACCCGCATCTTCTACCATTTGGCAAAAAGTTTTTACTATATCTACTAAATCATCTGCTCTTACATCTTCTGTTACGCTAGATGTCTCAACATCAATTGCAACAGGATATAAAGGCTTATAATTTTTAATTATGTTTATAAAACCATTTGCTTCTTCTTTTGCTTCTTGAGTAGTAGTTGCATATGAAAAATGATAAAAACCATAAGGTATGCCAGCACTTTCTAATCCCTTTACATACTCTTTATATTTACTATCTTCAGTAAAATGTCCATAGCTTGTTCTAACCATTGCAAAGTCTATGTTGCCTTTTAGTTTGCTAAAATCAATATTACCTTGGTGATAACTTATGTCAATTCCTCTTTTTTCCATTAAATCTCCTCCAATCATTATTATTAAATGACGAAAGAAGATTTATGAATAATTAGTATGCATACGTTTTTAATTATTTATGCTATGATGAACTTCTTTTGTATCCATCGTAATAGGTGCAAAGGTATAACCATTAGTAAGTCCATAATGTATTATTCTCTCAATAGCATCTACCGTATAAGGTTTTATATCATGCATTAAAACCATGTTTTCCTTATTTTCTTTTATGGCGTTTGTTACGTTTTTTACAATCACGTTAGGATCGGTTGTTTCGCCAGCATCACCTGATAAAATATTCCAATCATAATATTTATATCCCATTTCATTTAGTTTATTTGTAAGTTCACTCATTATACCAGGAGCATATTTTTTACTTACCGTATTACTACTTCCTCCTGGAAATCTTACTATTTTAGATTCAAAACCAGTGTATCTTTTTACTTTATCTTGGATTTTTAGTAAATCATTTAAATAGTTGTCAACGCTTGAATATATCAATCCATAATTATGAGAAAAACTATGAAGTCCTATCGTGTGGCCTTTCTCATATTCTTTTTTTAAAACATCGTTATAACGATCATCATATCCAGTTACGAAAAAGGTTGCTTTAACATTATATCTATCTAAAATATCAAGAAGTTTTTCAGTATAAGGACCAGGTCCATCATCAAATGTTAAATAAATTACTTTGTCATACGTTTTTCCTTCTTCATAGTTGTTTTTAGGAATAACTATTATTTCTCTTTTAATGGTATTTTTATTTCCAGAAGAATCAGTTACTTCATAATTGATGTAGTAAGTACCTTCTTTTTTTATATCTAAATTCGAAGTTACGATAACTTCTTCTGTTATGTTACCATCACAGTCATCTATCGCAACATATCCTGGTTCTTTATATTTTTCGTTTTTCGCTAAATAAATAGGGTTATCCCCGTTTAAAATAATAGTAGGTTTTTCATTATCCATAATAATAACATCAAACTCTTTTCTTGTGGTGTTACCAGATGAATCTGATACCTTATATATTATTTTATTATCACTTATTTTATACTCAATCTTGTCTGTTATATCTCCATCATAATTATCACTTGCTCTTACTTTAACGTCTTTTACCTTTCCGTTTGGACATACGTTTGTAAAAGCACCTTCTATAACAAGCTTAGGACTTTTTTTGTCTACTACCTTAACTTCTTTTTCAATTTTAAAATGCTTGCCTTTGTAATTAGCCTCATAAGTAACAAAATAGGTACCAACTTTTTTAGTATCTACCTTTCCCTTTATTTTATAATTTATGTTTTTACAAGTATGCTTTGTTCCGTAACATAGATTTATTCTTTCATTTACGTAATTACTATTTACCATTACTTAATCATAATTATCAAAATCTAATACGTATAAATCTTCATAATAATAATTAACATAAAAACTTGCTAAAATAAATAAAAATGACATTATTAAAACTATCGTAAACGCTTTTTTCATAATTACTACTCACCTTAATATTTATTATAACACCTAAAATAAGAAAGTATAAAAAAATAGTGAATTTTTTAATCACTATTAATTAAATTTGAAACAGCTTTCATAACTGCTATTTTACCATATGAGTAAGTAAGACTTCCTTGCTGATATGCTATATAAGGCTTCCTTACCGGTCCGTCACAAGAAAGTTCAATTGATGAACCTTGAGTAAACGAACCTGATGCCATAACTATTTTATCGGTATATCCTGGCATGTCCCAAGGAATTGGTTTTGATGCTGAATCAACTGGGGATGCACTTTGTATTCCACCGCAGTAATTAACTAAGTCTTTTTCATTTCCAAAAACTATGTTTTGAACGATGTCCGCTCTTTTTTCATTATACTTTGGATCTACTTCGTATCCTAATTTTTCTAAAACCTTGCTTGTTAAAACAGCTGTTTTTAAACTAGATGCAACAACTAAAGGTGCAAAAAACAAACCTTGTAAAATTGATTTATTAATGCCAAGACTTGGCCCAACTTCTCTTCCTTCTCCTGGAAGTGTTAATCTTTCACCCGCTAAATCAACAAGTTCTTTTTTACCTGCAATATATGCTCCGTTAGGTGCGATGCCACCTCCTAGGTTTTTAATTAGAGAACCTACTATTATGTCCGCACCAACTTCTAGTGGTGTTTTGTCTTCCACAAACTCACAGTAACAATTATCGACCATTATGATAACTTCTTTATCAACGCTTCTTATTTCTTTAATTACTTTTTCTACTTTGTCTACCTCAATACTTTTTCTTGTGGAATATCCCTTACTTCTTTGTATTTCAATTAATTTTACCTTATTGTTTTTTAAATACTTTTTTATTTCGTCATAATCAAAGTCATTGTCTTTTAAATCTATCTCATCATACTTAACTCCAAATGATTTTAAAGAACTTTTATTTTCTTTTATTCCAATTACCTCATGAAGCGTATCATAAGGAGTGCCTGTAATACTAAGCATTACATCATTTGGTCTTAAATACGCAAATAAAGCAACACAAAGTGCGTGAGATCCCGATATGAACTGAGACCTTACTAGTGCGTCTTCCGCTCCTAAAACATCCGCAAAAACACGCTCTATAGCATCACGTCCCATATCATCGTAACCATAACCAGTTGTTGAGTTAAAATGTGCCTCCGTTATATTATTTTTATTGAAAGCATTAAGTACTTTTAAACTATTTATATCACATAATTCATCTATTTTTTTAAATTCTTCTTTTAAGTTTTCTTCTTCTTTTAAAACTATTTCTTTAGCTTTATTATTTATTCCAAATTCATTATACATAACATCACTTCCTATTTGTTTTCTATTTTTTCTTGTTCTTCTAAATATTTATAACTTAAGTTATTATTACTATTAATAATTTTCTTCCCTAACTTTTTTTCTATATCTTTTTTAGTATTACTAGCTATTTCTCCTCCTTGTTTAGCTACCACTTTATTAGCTTCTAATCCAAATGGTTTATGCTCTTTTGCGAGCTCTCTTGTTGTTACTTCTCCTATATCAGTAAGTAATAACTCTAAATCACTCATGTTATCCCTTAGTGATTCTTTTCTTATTCCTTTAAACTTTTTGTATTCTGATGCTTTCATACCAGACCAAGCCTTGTATATTTCATTTGTTAAAATACCATACTCATAATCTTTTTTAATGCCATTCTCTTTCCATACTTTAGTCAATTTATTTCTATTTAAGATCGCTTTTAGTCTTCGTTCTATCCATTCATCAGAATATCCTTTATTACGATAATAATTAACTGCTCTATTAACCGCTTTTTCCGGATCAAATACTTCATCTATCCTCTCGCTGCCTAAAGATGCTAACCAAAGTTTAAAAGGTTCTGCTTTAGGGCTCGGCACCGACTCTATAAGTCTAAATATACCTTTTGTATCTAAAACATCGGTTAAATAATTTTTACCATCTTTTTGAGATTTCATTTTGAGTTGTCCGATTTTCTCGGACAACTGACTTCCCTCTTTTTTTAATTTTAATTTCAAATCATTCCAATACTTTCTTGGCCTTTCACTATTTGTTAATACAGTTATTACATCTATAACACTAAAATAATAGTCCTCTTTACTACTGTCCCATACACTTCTTATTTCGTTTCCTTCAAATAAATTTGTTATTGTCTTTAGTTTGTTTTCATTCATATACTTTCCTCCTTTTTTATTTATTTAAGGTAAAAAAGTCAAATACTGCAAACTAATTTACTCTTAAGTTTATTGGTGATTACATCCACCATCTACTCTTAAAACTTCATTATTTATATAACTTGCATCATCACTTGCTAAAAAGTATATAGCTTTTGCTACTTCTTCTGTTCTTCCTAACCTTCTTAAATAATATTTGTTTTCTATTTCATTCATTTGCTCTTTATCTAATAAAGAATTCATTTCAGTTTCAATCCAACCAGGGGCAACAGCATTAACTCTTATATAAGGGGCAAAATATTTTGATAAGTTATGAGTTAAATTAATTAATCCAGCTTTAGAAGCGTCATAATCTAAACTAAATTCATAGTAGCCCTCATAGGCATCATCTGATGAAACATTTACAATAGAACCGCTTTTTTGTTCTAGCATATATTTACCAACTTCTCTTGAAACTATAAATGGTCCAATTAAGTTAACATCTAATGTCTTTCTAAAATTCTCTACCGTTTTATCCGCAAACGCCACATCAATTGCAATACCAGCATTATTAACAAGTACGTCTATCTTACCAAAGTAATCAATTACTTGTTTTACCATTTCTTTTACTTTAGCTTCATTTGAAACATCACACTTATAAGTCATTACGTCGGTATCATAATTTTCAGTTAGATATTTTTTTAAATTTTTTGCTGCATCATCATTAGATACATAGTTAATTACTACGTTATAACCTTTTTTTGCAAATTCTATTGCGGTAGCTTTTCCGATACCTCTTGATGCTCCTGTTATTAAAACAACTTTTTTCAAAATAATACACCTCTTTCTTAAAACCTATTATAACATAGTCGAGTGTGAATAAAAAAATAAGTTACGTTTTAGCAACTTATTTTCTTCTTGATATCAGATGCAAGCTTTTTTATCTCATCTTCTTTTTCCAAAATGTCAGCACAATCTAAACAATTGTTAAACTGATGCGTTAAAACAACCTTCATTTTGCTACTGTCCGCAAAGGAAGAAAGTGCAGAAATCGCACCATCTGATGAATATTCTTCTTTACCCTTAGATGCAATAGCAATTGATATCATCTTTTTATCTTTTAAACTTCCTTTTGTATATAACGGATTTAACCTGTCCATAAATATTTTTAAATCTCCTGATAAAGTATTCCACCTGGTAGGTGTTATAAAAATTAACGCATCACTTTCTAGGACTTTTTTTATGTTATCTTCCATGTCATCCTTAAAGTCACAAATACCATTTTCATCACAATCCATGCATCCGGTACATAAATATATCTTTTGGTTACCAGGTGTTATTATTTTAGATATTATCCTGTCTTTTTTTAATTCCTCTTTTAATTTATTTGCTAAATTAAAACTATTTCCTTCTCTTCTTGATCCTACGATTATTAATACTTTAGACATATTATCACCTCATAATTAGTATGATAATATTTTCGTATTTTATAATAAAAAAGATGAGCTTTTTTACTCATCATTTAACCAATCATATTCGTAACTTGCCTCAATATCTTTTTTATCTTTTTCTTCTACTTGTCTTTTTTTAATATCATCAGTTTTTTTAATACCTTTTTTATTCCATTCATAAAGTATTTTATCAATGTATCTTAAGTTGCTAACACCATTAAACACCGCTTCTTTTAAGGCGGCTAAAATAAGGTTTCTATCTATTTTTTGTTCTAACCAGCTATTTATAATCTCATACTCCATAGGAGACAAAGTTCTTCCAAATTCCTTTTCAAAATCAGCATAAAGGTCTTTATCTTCTTTATCTTCCTTTTCTTTATTTAATATTTTAGAAAAAATAATTTCATAAAATAAACTTATATCAACTTTTTCCTCTAACACACCAGAGTCATTTTTCTCCATTAAAATAAGAAGAATGTTTTTATCTTTTAGAGTGGTTAGTGCATCAAACAACTCTTTTTCGGTAAAGTTTAAATCATTAATTATTCGTTTATAATCAAAAACACTTTTATTTGGTTTATTAATAAAATAAATTAGTAATATTAAAGATGACATATCAAGCCCTAGTTCTTTAGCATAAGTAAATACGTATTTTGGAACCGTATAATGATTTTCATTATTTAACTGTTGTAAAAAATCTTCTTTTAACAAAAATATCACCTTCTTATATAAAGAATTATAACATATTATTTTTATATCTATCAATTATGTATTTTAAAAGTACATCATGTTTATTATCTAACTTCCTTAATAATATTTTCATTTCTAGATCTTTTATAATGTCTTTTAGAATACTTTTATCGCTTAGATTTAATATATCTATTATTTCCTTTTTACTAATTTTTATATCTTCTTGTTTTTTAATAGGAAGATTATCATACTTATCATATATACTTGTTTTATCTATATTAAGTATTTGTGCTGTTATATAACAAACGTAATTTCCATTCTTATATAACTCTATATCATTTATATTACCATCTTTTAAAACATTACAAATCGCGTTTAAATATGCTTTCTCATTATTTGTAAACTGATACTTATCACTTGGTGATACTTGTGCCCAAATACCTATTGGATCATCAGTTTTAACTATTTTTTTATCAATGTTAATGCCAAGATAATCATCTAAATTAAAACGTTTTAATAAATCTATACCTTTTAACACGTTAGGTGATGAAAAAATCTTGTTTAACTCTTGCTTTTTTCTAAAGTAAGATAAATCATTTAAACCATCTCTATTATTTATAATAGCATCTTTTAAATCATTATCTAACTTAAAATCAAGAGTTGTTGCAAACCTTATCGCTCTTAATATTCTAAGAGCATCCTCAGATAACTTATCATTTGCATTACCTACCGTTTTAATTACCTTATCTTTTAAATCAGGAATAGCGTTTAATAAATCAATTACATTACCATATTTATCCATGCAAAAAGTATTAATAGTAAAATCACGTCTTTTTAAATCAATTATAAGTTTATCAGTATAAACAATTTTAGATGGTTTTCTTTTATCTTTATATTCCAAATCCATACGATATGTTGTTATTTCAAAATTAGTTTTTTTATATATTAATGAAACGGAACCATAAGAAAATCCTGGTAATTTAACATCTTTAAAAATTTCTTTTATATCTTTTGGCGTTGCATTTGTTGCTATATCTATGTCATAACTTTCTTTTTTAAGCAGCATATCCCTTACAAAGCCACCGACAACATAAGCTTCATAACCATTATTATAAAACATGTTTAAAAGTTCTAATGCTTTTTCTTTCATTAATAAATCACCTTAATTATTATATCATTTAAATAAAGAAAAAAACCATTTTCATGGTTTTCTTAACTACTTGTTTACAGCTTCTTTTAACTTAGAACCAGCTTTGAATGTAACTGCAGTTCTAGCAGCAATCTTAACTGTTTCTCCAGTTCTTGGATTACGTCCTTCTCTAGCTGGTCTTTCTGATGTTGCATATGTTCCAAATCCAACTAATGAAACTTTATCTCCTGCTTTTAAAGCTTCAGTTACACTTGCCATGAATGCATCTAATGCACGAGCAGCATCAGCTTTAGTTAATCCAGCTTTTTCAGCCATTTTTTCAACTAATTCTTGTTTTGACATAATTTTTACCTCCGTTTTGTCATGTTCATTTATAAGCTATCCTTGCTTACAATATAAGTGTACTATTTTTAACAGTATATTGCAAGCTTTTTAATGATAAAAATATCATTTTTTGCTTATTTTGTAAGGGTTTTTATACTTTTTAACGATAGTTTTACAACAAGTCTTAAAGATTTGTCATTTTTCTTACACGTAACAAGAAGTAAAGTACCTTTTTCATCGTTATTTAATATGTAAACATCTTTATATGATACGTAATAAGTATCAGTAACTTCATAAATGGCTTTATTTTTATCTTTGTATAAATAAGCTTTATCGTTTTTATTTAACTCATCTAATCTGTTAAAGAAAGCTCCATAACCCAAACCTGAATGGCCAAATATAATTATCTTATCATGAAAATAATTACGCTTATAATAAACTAAGTTTTTATCTAAGTTACTAAAATCACCATTTGCTTTTTTTACTACTAAATCCAAATTTATACTTGGAATATTTAAAACTAAGTTACTTTTGTAATTAAAACTAGTATCGTTATTATAATAACTTTCAACTTCTTTTTTATTCTCGTAAGTTATTAAAATACCAATAACTAAATCTTTAATTAAAAACATTAATACAATTATAAAGATTATCTTAAATACGTTTTTTCTCATATACAAAACCAAATATAAATGAGGTAATTAGCATTCCTATTAACCCAAAGGAGCTTTTACCAGTTTCTGGTAAAAATTCTTCTTTTACTTCCGGTTTTGGTAACTTATGATTAACTAAAGTAATGTTTTGAGTTATACCATCTTCTGTTATTTCTATTATTCTATCTTTTACAATATCAACACCAATATTGGTACTTTCTTGTTTTAAAACGTACTTACCATAAGGAAGCTCTAAAGTAATAAGACCGTTTTCATCCGTTTTAGCGCTCGTTATTAAATTATCATCCATATCATAAACACCAAATAAAATACCTTCTTCTTTAGTACATTCTTTATTTTCTGGATCATCTAAAACCTTGGTTACTACAATTTTATTTTTTATTATTTCTTCATAAGATTTAATTGTTACCTCTTTTGTTGATGTTCCAACAAAGGTTTCAGTTATCGTTTTAGACGTATTATATCCCTTACTTGGTGATATTTCTTTTATTTTATAATTACCCTTTACTAAATTATCAAATACCGCTACTCCATCTTCATTGGTTTCTTTTGTTTGAAGCAAATTACCCTGCATGTCATAAAGACCGTACTTTGCGCCTTCTAAAGAAGCATAAATAGATGATGGTGTTTTGTTTTTGTTATCTGCGTCCATTTTATCAACTATTATTCTTCCATAGAAATGATCTATACTATAACTTTTTTCATAATTATACGCAAACTCAAAGCTTCCAATCGTTTGATAACCATTTTTATAAAAATACTTAGGTGATTTACCGTTTTCCTTTCTTCTTAACGTAAAAGAATTATCACCATCAGTAACTTTTACTTTTAAGCTATTTCCATTTATACTTACGTTATCATTTCCAACTACTTCATATCCTTCTAAAACGTTATTTTTATCATTAATCGAAAACTCATCACCCACCATGTATTCATCTTTAAAATTAAAACTTGGTGCTACCTCATATTTACTAACTAAGCTTAATATCTCGTTTTTGTAAGTATCGATATTTATTACGTTGCCACTTGTATCCGTCCAGTACGCATCAGTAACACCAAACATCTCCCAAATTAACTCTTGAGCAGCCATATAATATTTTTTGTCAGTATGATTTTTATAACCATATCCATAATATCCTATTAAACTAAGTTTTTTTTCATCAACGTTTTTTACATTTGCTTCATTAATGTTAGTTGTTGATGAATAATAAGATGCTTTATCTGCCGTAACACCTGGCTCAATGCAGTAAGCAGTAACCCCATTTGCTGTTATCATTGCAAGACGAGTTGTATGATCTAAGCCATCTCTTATCTGATGCGCTATAATACTTCTATCTAAATTCCAATCAATATATGAATCCATGTTACCTGCATTGACCTTTATAAAAGGTAAAAGCATTATCATAGTTAAAAGCACAAACAAAACCCTCTTTTTCATCTTCTTTTTCTCCTTCGTCTGTTTTTATTAAAATTATGTTTATCAGAAAAATAATCTTCATTATCATCAGTCAAAGACATATATCCTTGAAGTTCATTAACTCTTTGTGTTAACCAATCAAAATTTTTTTCTTCAATTACCTCCACATTATTATCTTCTTCATCTTCTGGTACAATCTTAATTATTACTTTTAATTTTTTACTCATGTTATTCTCCTTTACTTTGTATTATTTTTTTAGTTAATTTGCTAATATGTTTTTCATTTATTTCATAAGTTACTCCTCCTTTCAATTAAATTATTTAGCTGCTACTATATCAAAAACATTTATCGAAACTTAAAAAGTTTTGTCGAAAAGCAAATTTTTTTACTTTTTCTCATTAAGTTTATTTTCTTTTTCTAGCTCTTTTAAACTTTTTTTAGGAGTAGGCATTTCTTCCGGCATCATTCCACCTTGATCTATAATAAAATTTCTAATATCCCTTCCCATTTCAAAATGAGTCTTATTAGCAATATTTTCAGTTTTAACATTTTCTCTTTTTAGTTTTTGCTCCGTTTGAGAAATTCTAAAAAGGTTAGCGATTAATTCATCACTACCCATGTTATCTAAAATGTCTTCTCTATATCTTAATCCTTTTCTTTTAGCAATGTCATCTGCTGTTTCTCCATTATATAAACCTTTATATCCAGCATTATGAAACTTATCAAAGTTCTTAACACCGGCATTTTTAGCAGTCCTATTTAACTGGTAATTTCCTTTTCTAGTTAGATTTCTTTGATATAATCTTTTCTCATCCTCAGTTAAGTTTTCATATTCTTTTTCCATTAGCTCTTGCTTCCTTGTTTGAACGGCAAAATAAGTTTGACCTAAAGCAACAACTTCTTTTTTAGGATCAGCGTTTTGAACAATCAAATAACAAGCATATCTTGAAAGTTTATAGTCAAGAACTTTTCTTTTCGCTCCTTTTGGTAAATTTATCATTTTACCCACTTGGGTAAAATGATCATTAATTATTTTTGTAGCACCCTTGGGCATTTTTATCGTTTTGCCAACATTGGCAAAATGATAATTTACGTTTATATTACTATTTTCACATGATGTTTTAGCACGACTAATAACAGCTTCAAATCTGCGCCATTGTTTATACTCTAAAGCAACTTGTAATTCTCTTGCTAACCAGTATTCATTACCATTTTCATCAATGTGTTTTATTTCCTCAAAAGTACTATAATTAATTTTATCTTTACTACTTAATGCTATTACGTTTGTCTTACCCATCATTTTTTCCTTTCAATAAATCTTTAGCCGCTACTATAACAAACGATTAAATAATAATTTGTCAGACTTTGTCGCATAAATAATAAAAATTAAAAAAAGAACATGTAAATGTCCTTTTAGTAATCTATTTTTTCTATTTCAATTAAATTATATGGATATTCTCCTACTGGTTTTAAATATAATCTTATTTTTTTATTTACTCTTGCCATGTATATTTCTTTTAATTACTACTCTTCTTTTCTATATGATAAATATTCTTAATAAGATGATTAATTAAATCTTGCAAATT
>DVMT01000064.1 GCA_018714855.1 Candidatus Aphodocola excrementigallinarum | reverse complement strand
TTATTAAAAGAGCAGGTAGGCACTTATTTTTCGAGTATTAAAAAACTTTCAAGTGATGTATTTGGAATAAACGTATTTTTAAGTGAGTCATTAAACAACACGTTACAACTACTTATAATATTTATATTAGGAATATCTATGATTGGTGTGTTTGCGGTTGTAATAATACTATTTTTTAAAGGTTTTATGCTTGGAACAACATTATCGGTTATCATCTTAAATTATCAATTAAAGGGTGTAGTAGGGGCTTTATTATACGTATTTCCAGTAATGATTATAAATATCTTAATATATGTATTTTTAAGTTTTTTTGCACTTCATGCATCAATTAAGTTTTTAAAAGCATTACTTAAAAAAGATAACTTAAATTTTAAAACTTTTCTTGGAAAATATTTATTAGCGTTTATAATTAGCATAATATTAATTATAGTTACATGCATGCTTGATGCTTATTTAACACCACTTTTACTTAAACTATTTACTTTTATCATTTAAAAAAAAGCCAATTAGGCTTTTATTTTTTTTGAGTTTTAATTAGTTTAGCGTGCATAACAACCCTTTGCTTACTATTATAACAAGTAGATAACGTAAGTATTTTATCTGTTTTTTGTAAAGTAACTTTAAAATCGTAATAACTTCTTTCTTTAAGCATGTTTGCAAAAGATAAAAATTCTTCATCGGTATTAAACTTAGTTTGTAAATAATCACTTGTGGTATTTATTTTATAAACGCTAAAAACTTGCCACAAGCTGTTTTCGTATTCATTTGATGTTTTTATAACATGATTATTCTTATTTTCATACCAATTGCTTTTTAGAATGTTTTTTAAGCTTCCAAACATCGTTGTGTCAACTCTTCCATGAGCATATAAAATATTATTTTTATCGTAGCTAGATTTACTGTTTCGATAGTCTAAAAACACCCATCCAGCCTCATTATAAGATTTATCAAGTGAATGTTTTAAATAATATTTATTATCTGATGTTTGAACAAATGGGTAGTTAATGTTAGTTCCGTTTACGCTTATCCATCCTGTAACGTCACTATTGATTTTTTTTAATTCATTTAAATCAACGTCCATTAAGTTCATTTTAATATAATCCCAGTACGGATTATCTTCATCTTCATCTGATGCTATTACTTCTGTTTGATCATTATCAGTAACTTCTTTAGTTTCAGCTTTTTTAATTATTTCTTCTTGTTTTTTTGTTTCTTTGCTGTCATTATGCCATGATATTACCTTGATTATAGATATTATAAATACGATTAATAAAACTAAAAAAATAATAAGAAGCATGAGGTTTTTTACTTTTAATCTTTTTCTTTTTTTCTTTTTATCATGATTTTTATTACTTCTTGGTTCAAATTCTTTTTTTAGGAGCTTCAAATCTTCATCTGATAAATAAAACTCATCATTATTCATAATATCTACCTCCTTAAGTTAGTTAGCATAAATATAATACATAAAAATTATAGATTAAAGCATTATCAATGTCAATTATAACAAAATCATATATAAAGTTTAAGTATTGATGATTTTAAATAAAATGTAATATCATTGACAAATTTGTAAAAAAGTGTAAAATAATAATTGAAGATGATAGAGGAGAGGGTATTTATGGATAAGCTAAATGAAATATTGCAGGAAGTTGGTATTTCAAAGGTTAAATTAGCGAAGTATTTAGGAGTATCAAGACAAATGATTTATAATTATTTAGAGATGAATGACATTTCTAGATGGCCTAAAGATAAAAAGATGAAATTATTTAATTTGCTAGATATTAAAGAAGCTAGTGAAATAAATGATATTAAAATAGATGCTGAATTTATTAATAAAGTTGACATGGTTTTAAATGGCGAGGCATCAAACGTTAGCGTTTCGCACTTAGATACCATTGAATTTAAAGAACTTAAACCAAGAGAACAAGAATTATTAAATGATATAATATTTTTAATTAAAGAACGCTTTATAGAAGGTCCTAATGATTCATACGTAACATATAAGTATTTACTTCATTTTGTTCAGGGACTAGAAAACGTAAAAGAACTTAAATACATGTTAGGATACATAGATAAATTATTGGGTTTTGTTGATCCTAATGAGTATGCATTTAATGAAGATGAACAGTTTGTATTTGAAAGTATTATGCATACTGCTATGGTATTATATAGAAATGGTGGAACTTCTAAAACAAAACTTGCAGAACAACATAAAAAGTTTGTTGCTGAAATAGAACATAAAAACGAAGAAAAACTAAGTCGTACAGAAGAAATTAACACCGCTAAAATACAAGCATTACATGAACTTGGATACACGGAGATAACCCGTGATAACGCATCAGAAGTACTAGCTAAGATAGCTGAGATACAATCTCGTGATGTTTAGCTTAACTACTATATGCTTGTTCATATAATACATATTATGTTAACATTTTGTATTTTGTTTGTTAGATAGCGTTTGTTTTAGTGCTATCTTTTATTATGCTCTACTTTTACTAATGGCATCATATAACTATATAACTTAATAATACTTAACTCTAGTAAAATACTTATTAATACACTTTATTTAATGCCTATTTAAAGAACTTTTATTACATTTATATATAAATTAATCATTTTAAATAAAAATACTCTTATAATAACCTTTTTTAGCCTATAATAATATGATATATAAATAATATTATAAAATATATGATTATAATAAAAATAAGATGAATAACCATTCACCTTTTATTATTAAAATACCTCTTTTAAGCTTAATAATTCATCATATATTAATTAGAGATAGTAATTAATTAGCATATACGTATAAAATTATGATGTAAATATAATAAAAGCCCCTACTTCTATTATATTGATAGGGGACTTATCCTTTTTTTCTTATTAATTCAACTTTTTGTTTTCTTAAAACAAGAGTTTTAAATTTATTTTTACACTTAGGACAAGTTACGTATTTAAATCCTATAGAACTAGGTAAAGGAAGCCTAATGTTAGTTTTACACTTAGAGCATCTTTTATAAATATGTTCTTTATCTTTATATTTATTTTTCTTAAAAATACTTTTTATATTATCTTTTATCTTTAAGTAAGCCTTCTCTTCCCTACTTCTTTTATACTTGTTTTTAGAAAACATTCTATAAAACATTATTGCTACTATTATAAGTTCTATAACAGTAAGAATAAATGAATTTATAAATATATTTATAATTATTAATATAAAATATAACGTAAATAAAAACATATATAAATGGTCAATTCCGTATCTATCTTTCATAAAATTAGCTAATCGTTGTCTCAATTTTTCATCACCTTTATTAATTATATTATAAAATATTAAAAATTTAGTCATAATTTAATTAAAATTTATTAATTCTTTAATAACATATCAAGCATTCTATCAGGATCATCTAAAAACATTTTATAGGTTTTATAAATTTCTGTATCTTCATATCTTACTTTATTAAAATTATTATCTAAATCAAATATTTCAGCATTTTTATAAGATAACAATATTGGAGAGTGAGTTGATATAAAAAACTGTGCTCCATCTTTAACTAAATCATCTATTAAGCATAAAAGACTCATTTGTCTTGTTGGAGAAAGTGCTGCCTCAGGCTCATCTAATATGTAAAGTCCTTTACCAACGAATCTATTTTTAACTAGTTTTAGAAAAGATTCACCATGGGAACATTCATGTAAGTTCCCACCATATACATCTTCTAACTCTCCAAAGCCATTTTCTTTTACTAATCTTTGTATTTCTGATGCAACGTTATAAAAACTTTCTGCTCTTAAAAAATACTTGGTTTTTGGCTTATTACCACTTTGATATATGGTTAAATAATTAGATAAAGAAGAATGGGTATTAACCGTTTTAAAATCTATGTTTTGACTTCCACCTTCGGGATTAAGGTTTAAGTTAATTGCTAAAGCCTCTATAATAGTTGATTTACCCACCCCGTTTTCACCAACGAAAAAAGTAACTGGTTTATTTATTTTAATCTCATCCATGTTTTTAATTGCCTCAATGTTAAAAGGATAAACATCTTTATTAGGCACATCTTCTTTATTATATTTAATACCATCTACAAATAAATTACTAAATAATGACAATTATATCACCTACTTAATTATTTACGTATTTATTATACATTTCTTTTAAAACTTTCTTTTTTATTACTTTATTAATTCCTTCTTTACATATCTTTTTATATACTGCAATTAATAAATTCTTTATTTTATTATTTATGTAGTCTAAATCTTTTCTATTTTTAAAATAATCTAATTGTGAGGCAGGATTCCAGTCTTTACCTTTATAAGTAAGTGATGCCGCGATGTTATCACATATTAGTTCTACCGTATATTTATAAGGAATAACAGGCGTTTTATCGGGAGTATTAAAATCATACCAGTACTCAAAATGATGTTTGTTTCTTCCTTTATGATGAAGCCATGCTTTGGAATACCCATTTTCTTTCTTACATATTTTAATTGGACTTACCTTACCATCAAAGTATTTTACTCCCTCAAAAAACTCTTGAGGAGAATACTTAGATAAATCGTGCAATAATCCCCTTAAAGGAATACCTGCTTTTATAGATAATTTAAGAACTTTAAACCTATGTTTATTAACCGTGTTTAAGTGTCCAAAAAAATTTCTTAATTTCATTTATATCACCAATATAATTATATAATAAAAATAGCTAAAATGGTTAGCTATTTATTTTTGTTTTTTCTTTTCTTTAAAGTTTTAATGTTAGAATAAATAATATCATTTACGTTGGTTGATACATCATCTTTTGTTGTAAATTGTGTTATTTTTCTAATGTAATAACCATCTTTTTTTCATACGGATATTTTATGGTAATGATTGCTTTATCTTTTTCTTTAATATAAATAAAGTATTAATATTATAACAAATGAATATTAATTACCAAATATGACTATCCCATCTTTTAATATTTCTTCTTTAAATTTATCATTTTTTAAAGTGTTAAAATCAATAACATCAAATTTATATAAAGTGTTTAACTCTTCTAATTTAGCTTGCATTTTAATAAAATTATCTTTATCGTTATTATTAAAAATAAAAGCCAAGTCTATGTCAGAGTTATTTTTATAATCTCCTCTTGCCCTACTTCCAAAAAGAATCGCTTTTTTTACACCAAATTTTTTTATAACAGATATCATATCATTATATAAATTTTGTCTAATACCATACATTTTATTTTACCTCGTTTAGTTTTTTTATTAGTTCATCTAACTTTTTAACATATTTATTTTTTATTACGTCTTCATAATAAATTGCTTTTTCTTCATCATACGTATGAGCTGTTGAATTTCTCGCCTCTAACATATTAGACCAGACTTCTTCATCAGCTATTATATTTGATTCAAAAGCTTGTTTTAAAACTTTTCTAGGAGAAGACATTTCTTCATAACCTTCTTCTTCTAAATATGCTTTAATTGTTTTCCAAGAAAGTTCAAAAGTATACTCAAATTTTTTTATTATTGAATCTCTTAGTGCCTCATCAAACTTTTCTAATGATATGTTAGCAGTATTTCCAAACTCTATCATTTCTTTTAAAGAATTATATGCTAAGTTTAATTTTTCTAATTTATCTTGAAATTTTTTCATAATACCTCCTTATTTCTTGACTAAATTATAGCATAGATATTGTTTTAATTCAATTAAAGCAATATGTTAGAAGATTATATAATTGTATAATAAAAATAGCTAAAACGTTAGCTATTTATTTTTGACTTTTCATTTAGGTTTTAAATATTATAATTTTAAAATGACTAGATGTTATCCTTTAATATTTTCTATATCTTTTAAACTCTTGTATTGCTTTTGAACAATCACTATACCAATTTATCGGATTAGTAATTATACCTTGTCTTTTAACAATTTCCTCTAAAGATTCAGTTAATATATTACCATAATTATATATGGTATATTGATTTTCTATAGATGCATTAGCCTCAGTAATTATTCCTTCGGGATTCACAGTAATTAATGGGCCAATTGCTAAATAATCATTTTCTTTATTAGGATATGTATAATATATTGGCATCGGCCTTAATTGTTCAGTTATATTAGGGTTTAGTTTTTTAGCATCACCTTCATTAAATAATTTTCCATTAATACCTTTTAGTCCAAAAAAGAATTTTGATTCTTGATATTTTTTTAAATTTTCTAAATACAAATCTGTCATGTTTAACCTTATAATTTCGTTGGCATGATAGTCATCGAATGATATCATTAACCTTATAATATTTTTATCCTTGGAAAATTTATTTATATATCCATTAATATATTCTAATAATCTTAAAAAATCTTCACTATATATAGTACCGTTAATAACCACAGATACATTTTTTATCCATTTTTTCTCATCTACTATTGTTGTAAACATCTTTTCAATAACATTACACGCCATAGTAGGTTCACCACCACAAATTGCAAGATTATCCATACCATATATATTATCTAATGTTGCTTTAACAACATCATCACTCATGCTTTTGCATGTTTTATTTCCACGCATGCAGTGTTCGCAATTTAAATTACATTTTTCTGTCACTATCATACCTAGATTTTGTAAATATGCTTGTTTCATAGTATTCCCTCTTTTGATTAATTATTATAACATTAAGCATCTAAAAGTCAACTTTAAAAAAAGTCATTATATTTTTAACTATAACTTCTTTTTCATATAAACCATATATTTATATAATAAAAATAGCTAAAACGTTAGCTATTTATCTTCTTCTTCTATTACTTAGATTATCTACAAGACCAGCTACTGCTACCCCAAGCGCTGTACAACTTACGCCAAGCGTAATATAATCAAATAATTCTTTATCCTCTTCAGAATCAATAAAAAGTAAATTACTATTTATTTTATTATTTTTATTTGCTTGATATGTTAATTCATTTGTATTTTCATCAACATATATTATACTACTAGTTTCTTTTTCTTTATGATAACTATCTTCTATTTGTGAGGCTTTAACATTGGTTGCTGTTCCAATAATACTACCACAAATAATCATTGGAACCAAAGCTAAAGATGCAAGCTTTCTTTTATTTACTCTTTTAAAATTACAATCTTTAATGTATTTATAAGTTTCATTATTTTCAATGTTGTTTTGAATTTTTTTCAATATTTTCATGGTATCCCCCTTAAGTGATTTAATGGAGTTTATACTAACAAATTATTATCGTGTTGTCAAGCTAGTTTTAATGTTTTTTAAACTTATAAATTCTCTATTATATAACCCTACTTATAAATTATGCTTGCCACTTTATTATATCCCTTAATTTTTTTCTATTCTTTTTTCTAGGCTTTTGATCCGGGTATCCTAATAATAGACCACATACTAATTCCATGTTTTCAATATGAGTAATTTCTTGTATTTCTTTTTCTTGCGTATTCTGTTATTGTAATATTAGTTATAATGCTAAATACCCTTTGCATTATAAAGTCATTTAGTCCCAAACTTTTTGCTAGATTTTTAGTATTTATATCATTTGTTAAATTTTCTTCTAAATAATCTATTATTTTATTTAATAATTCATAGTTCATAAAAATCTTTCCCTTAGTTAGATATTATATCATATAAGCAAAGATTTTTTAACATATTATCCCATAAGTATGTGACTTATTATCATTATTATAAATCCAATTAAAAAGTATTTTAAAACACCCTTTAAAGTACTTTCTTTATATGCACCGGGGATTAACTCATAAACAGATATATGAATCATTATACCCGCAATTATGGCATATAAAGCTGCCATTATATGACTATTAATAAATGGTGCTAAAAAAAGGTATGCAAGTATGCTTCCTAAAACTTCACTCATACCAGATATTAATGCATAAAAAATGGCCTTAAACTTATTATTAGTAGAATGATATATTGGAACAGCAATGGATATTCCTTCTGGAATATTATGAAGTGCGATAGCTAAAGATAAAGTAAGGCCAAGTTTTAAGTTATTAGATGAGGTTATAAAAGTTGCTAATCCTTCTGGAATATTATGTATTATAATTGCAACCATGCTTATTATACCTATTTTATATAAACCTTTATTATCCTTACTTTCATAGTTTGAAGGTAAATATTTATCTATTAACATTGATATAATTATTCCAATAACTAAAAAAATAAGTGTTAACATAAGTCTTGGAAATATTCGAACGTCTTTTAATATCATGTTAAATGAATTAGGAAGTAAATCAGTTAGTGAAACGCATACCATAACACCTGCTGCAAAAGATAAACTAATGGTTACTATTTTGTTGTTTTTACGTTTATCAAAAAATATTACTAAAGCTCCAATTAATGTTGATATTCCTGCTAAAAAAGATAAAATAAAAGCATATAAAGTACTATTTGACATTTTTAACCTCCTAGTAGATTATATGCTTTTTTATATTAATTATTTAGAGTTAGATTTAACGTTACTAGCATCATAATAAATAACGTTTTTCTCATCTCCTACTAATGAAATAGCATAATTTTTTAAACTATCTTCTTTAGCAGAATCATCATTTATTAATTTTAAGTTTATTCATAATATTTTCCCCTCATTTAATGCTTGGTATGGTAACACAAAAAACATTATTTGTCAATATCAGCAAATCAGTATGAAATACTATAATTCTTCATTTATTAATGACATAATTTCATTTTTATGCGCCTGCATTTCATCAAGCGTTTTACCTTCAAATCTAACCGTTATACATGGTGATGTATTTGATTTTCTTACCAAAGCAAATCCACCATCATACTCTATTCTAACGCCATCTATCGTTATTACATCATAACCTTTTTCCTTGGCATAATTAAGTACTTTATTAACTATTTTATCTTTATTTTCTTCTCCTACCTCAATGTATTTTTCTTCTGATGTTACGTATTTTGGAACGTCTTTTAAGTAATCTGATACTTTATTTTCAGTATTTGATAAAATCCTAAGTAACCTACCTGCTGCATATAGTGCATCATCATAGCCAAAAAACTCATCATTAAAACATAAGTGACCAGAGAACTCTCCGGCAAAATCATAATTATTTTCTTTAACGGCTTTTTTTAAATATGAATGTCCTGTTTTATTATAAGATGTATTAAGTCCCAACTTTTCTAGCGTTTCTTTTAATGCTTCAGAACATTTAACGTCGAAAGATGCCGTTTTATTCTTACAAGTTTTATAAATAGATTTCCAAATTATAATCATAAGCATATCAGCTCTTACAAGATCGCCTGCTTCATCTACAATACCTATTCTATCTCCATCTCCATCAAATGCTATTCCAACGTCTGCCCCTTCTTCTTTTACTTTCTCTTCTAATGATACCATATTATCATCAACGGCAGGATCTGGTATGTGATTAGGAAAAGAAGGATCAGGTTCACAGTAAAGAGGTATTAATTCTACTCCCCAGTTTTTTATTATTTCAGGATTATAAAAGCACGTTGTTCCATTGCCACAATCCACTACCACTTTTAACTTTTTTGATCCCAACTTTATTTTATCGTCCATCAATTTTTTATAATCATAAGTTATGTCATATGATTTGACATTTCCATTACCTTCATTAAAGTTATTAGATAAAATCAGTTTTAAAAAGTTCTGTATTTTATCTCCGTACATGCTTCCTTCATTATCACATAACTTAAAACCATTATATTCCTTAGCACAATGACTTGCAGTAATCATAATTGCATATTTTTTATTAAAAAGTACCCTTGCATAATAAAGCATTGGTGTTGTAACTAAACCTATGTCTATGACATTTGCACCACTTTCTATTAAACCTTTTATTAAGTTTGTATTAAGTGCGTTAGAAGATACCCTTGCATCATGGCCAACGATTACATAACCATCACAAATACTTGCAAAGGCTCTTCCAACAACATATGCAAGATCATTAGTTATTTCCTTTTCATATATACCCCTTATGTCGTAGCTTCTAAATACTTCTTTTTTTATTTCCATTATTATACCTTTTTATTACGTGGAAAAAATTCATCGTAATCCTTTCTTTTTTTATTGTCTGATAAATGCGTGTATATCTGAGTTGTTTTAATGTTTTCATGACCTAGTAATTCACCTATCGATCTTAAATCAGCACCATTCTCTAACAGATGTGTTGCAAAAGAATGCCTTAGAGTATGCGGAGAAAAGCTTTTTTTTATGCCATCTTTTTCTGCTTCTTTTTTAAGTATTTTAAAAAAACCTTGTCTTGTGATTCCTTTTCCATAGCTGCTTAAAAATACTTTATCAGTTAAATATCCTTTTAAAAGTGATGGACGATATACATTTATGTATTCATCTAATATTTCAGTTGTAACATCAGCCATTGGCACGATTCTTTCTTTTTTTCCCTTTCCAAATACCCGAACATAATTATCCTTTAAATTTATGTTAATTAATTCTAAATTAACTAATTCACTTACTCTAAGACCACAAGCATACATTAATTCTATCATAGCCTTATTACGCCAATCTTTAGCGGTTTTAGGTTTCGTGCTTAATAACTTATCAATTTCTTCTAAACTAAGTGTTGTAGGAAGCGTTTTCCTTATTTTAGGAGATTCTAACTTTTCGCTTGGATTAGTTTTAATTATTTTTTCTTTCATTAAATAATTAAAAAAAGTTCTTATACTTACTATTTTTCTTGCAATTGACTTGTCTTTTTCCTTTAAATCATAAAGATGATTTATGTAATTTGTTATATCATGATAAGTTATTTTATCAACACTTTTATTATTTAAATAATGACTAAACATTAAAAGATCTTTTTCATATGCACTTTTTGTATTATCACTTAATTTTTTTTCAATATATATATAATTAATGTAACTAGTTATGTACTTTCTCATACCATCACCTATTATAATTATAGCAAGAATAAAAAAAATAACAAGTAAATAAACTTGCTACTTTTCAACTCCTTTGATAGCATCCTTTAATGCCTCTGGCATTTTGCTTGAATCTTTGTATGAAATATTTGTTTTAATGTTTTTATCATTTAAATCTTTAGTATATCCAAATTTAACTGCAAGATAATGTGCGTTATTACAAATTTCGACATAATTATGATCATTAAACATTAATGATTTTTCGTAAATATTATAAGTTGGATATATTATTTCTTTATATATTCTTTTATCATTATCATTTAATAGATTCATGTCAAAACCATATTTATTTTCTTTTATAAAATTAATATATTCCATAGCGTTTTCACCTGCATTAGCTAATATATTAAGTCTTTTTTTAAATAACTCATTATCATTTTTTAAGTAACTTTTTGGAATGTTTGCGTTTTCATAATTTATAGATGAATATGTTTTATATTTTTCCTTAATAAATTTTAAATAAGTTTTATATATTATTTTTGCTTGTGCTTCTGAAAAATTAAGAGTTTTTATATACATAAACATTTCATTAGATAACTTATCTAACAATTGAAACATGTTATCACCTGCGTTTCTTTTTAATAAAATACTATTTTTACAGTGTTTTGTCAACTTATATGTTATAATTTATGAAGGAAGTGATAGACATGAATAACGAACCTTTAGCAAACTATTTAAGGCCAAAAAAATTAGATGATGTAATTGGTCAAGAACATTTAATTGGTAAAGATAAAATAATTACCAATTTAGTTAAAAACAAAAAAATATTTTCAATGATATTATATGGACCTCCAGGTGTTGGAAAAACATCTATTGCAAATGCTATCGTAAACGAACTTAATTTAAAACATAGATTTTTAAATGCTGTTGTAAATAATAAAAAAGACTTTGAAATAGTATTTGAGGAAACAAAGATATATGGCAACATTGTTTTAGTAGTAGATGAAATTCATAGATTAAATAAAGATAAACAAGATTTATTATTACCTTTATTAGAAAATGGTTTAATAACTTTAATTGGTCTTACAACATCTAATCCTTATCATAAAATAAACCCCGCGATAAGAAGTAGATGTCAGATATTCGAACTTTTGCCACTTAGTAAAGAAGATATAAAAAAAGGTCTTAAAAAAACCATTAAAAGTTTACCTGACATAAAAATAAATGATAAAGCAATTAATCTTATTAGCATAATGTCTAATGGGGATTTTAGATTTGCTCTTAACTTACTTGAAGTTGCTTATTATGCATCTGACAAAAACATAAATGAAGAAGTAATAAAAAGAGTAAATTCAAAAGCAAGTAACCCAATGGATGAGGATGAAACAGGTCATTATGATGTATTATCAGCTTTTCAAAAATCAATTAGAGGATCTGATGTTAACGCTGCACTACATTACCTTGCAAGACTTATTTCATCAGGTGATTTAGATAGCATCTATAGGAGAATGAGCGTAATTGCATATGAAGATATTGGTCTTGCTAATCCTAATATGGGAGTTAGAGTTAACGCTTGCATTAATGCATGTGAAAGAATTGGACTTCCTGAAGCAAGAATTCCACTTAGTCAAATGATAATAGATCTTTGTTTATCACCTAAATCTAATAGTGCTGAAAGTGCAATTGATTTGGCACTATCAGACATAGAAAAAGGAAACATTGGAAAAGTACCAACACATATTAATGCACAAGCCTTCGGTTATAAATATCCTCATGACTATCCAGGAAGTTATGTTGTTCAGCAATATTTACCTGATGAGTTAAAAAACAGAGTTTATTATAAACCTAAAAATAATAAATATGAAAGAGTTTTAAAAACTACTTTAGATAATATAGAAAAATTAAAAAGTAATGAATCACAATAATTCATTACTTTTCTTTTTAGTCGATATCATCATCGTCATTATTAAATAGCATTGTTTTGCCTAATTCCTCATCTATCTTACTATCAACATCATTTTTATTTAATTCTTCTAATCTTTTTAATTCTTCTTTTTCAGCATAAGATAATATTCTTGTTTTTTCTTCTTCATCATTATCTATATGAATAATATCATCATCGTCATCTATTTCTTCACCAGACTCATCTTGGTTATTTTCTTTAGCTATATCTATTGTATCACTAGATAATGGTGGTATTTTTTTGGTCTTTTCAGTATCTTCTTTATCTACTTCACTTTCCTTTTCTTTCTTTTTACCTTTATTATTCTTATTATCTTTATTATTTTTAGATTTCTTCTTTTTAATTATTATAAATGCTATTATCACAATTATAATTATTAAGGCAATTACTCCAATTATGATAGGAATATAATTAGTATCATTCTTAGTAATTATAATTCTGTATGTATCACTTGAATTATCTTCGGCTGTTACTATTATTCTAATTACACTACCATCTTTTAAGTTTTCATTACCTTCAATTTCATATGAAGCATTTTTATCATTTAAAGTAACGGTAATATCAAGTTCAGTATCTTCTTTATCAATGTTTAAATAAAACGTTTTAGAATTTTTATTAAACTTAAAATTATATCCTCTAACCTTTATTCTTTTAATACCAGTATTAGAAGATTCTTCTTCATCTTTTCTTGTTACAATAACCTTATAAAATTTCGTTGTATCATCTTCAGACGTAACGGATATAGTATATTCGTTATCTCCAACTTCTAAGCTATTTGGTCCGTCTATATCAACTTCTGCTGTATCATCTTCTGCCTCAGCATCAATAGATACTTTAGTAACATCATTTTCAACCTCTATAAAATATCTAGTAGTATTTTTAGAAAAATCATCTATTTCTTCTCCATCAATTGTTATACTAGATAAATAATTGTTACTTGACCTTGATTTTGTAGTAGTTGTCGTGGTAGTTGTTGTCGTTTTTTCACTTACTGTTATTCTAACCGGATTAGAAGTCCAATCAGTAGTCTTAGCAGTTATATTATAAGTACCCGTAGATTTAGCACTATATACAATATTATTATCACCGTTATCAACGTCACTTTTCGTTATAGTAGTCTTGCCTGAAACACGGTTTAGACTTGTTGTAACACTTACCTCTTCGTCATCAGCTACATCTGATATAGTACAAGTTATTTGATCTCCAACATATACACTAGTTGGTGTACACCTTATACTTGCAGCATTAACTTTCATCGTAAAGATAAATAATACTACGATTAATAAACCAAATAATATACTTTTCTTTTTCATAAATTCAACTCCCTATTATTACAATAATAATTGTAACATTTAATTAATATTTATACAATAATAAAAACAAATTATTTTTTATCTATTCTTTTTTTATATATTTTTCTTTTTGCATTAATAATTTTATACGTTTGAGGTATATCTATTTTTTTATTATCAATATATTTATATGCTAATATCTTTGTTTTTTCATACATTTTAATCATCCTTTTTTATAATATCATTTATAACATAACTTGCAAGCATTATTCCAGCTGCATTTGGTACTAGTGCTAAAGATGGAATTTCTTTTATATTATTTACAACGCCCTTTTCTTCTGATGATACAACTGGTAACTTATAATTTATCCTTTCTTTTCTTAAAACACTTCTTAGTTTTTTAGCTAAAGGATCATAAGAAGTTTCCCATATGTTTGTTATTTTAAGCATGGATGGGTTAAGTTTATTTCCAGTACCTAAACACGGAATTATTTTAATATTATTTTTTATTGCATATTTTATTAATTCAACTTTAGCTTTAACATCATCTATTGCATCAATTATATAGTCGGCATCAAATGTGTTATTACTTAAAAAAACATTATCTATCTTTTCATTATATTTTATAACTTTGCAAGATGGATTAATTTTTTTTATCCTTTTTTCAGCTTCATCAACCTTATTTTTTCCAATGCTTTTTTTAGTACACAATATTTGTCTATTTATGTTACTTTCTTCAAACTTGTCATAATCAATAATTGTTATGTTTTTTATACCACACCTTACAATCATTTCAAGTGCCATACCACCGACGCCACCTAAACCTGCTAATAAAACTTTGGCATTTTCTATCTTTTTTATATTTTCTTTTCCAATTAACATTTCACTTCTTAATAAATTCATATAACCACCATGTATAAATTATATAACTATTTAAAAATTTAGTAAATAAAAAAGACCCAAAGGGTCGATTACTAGCAAAATAAACCTGCGCATCTCGCAGGTGGGCATCCCACAATAGCTTTAGACTTCTTAATTAAAATTAAGCATGAACACCACTATTGATTCTGATTCCCTTATTATAGTTAGCGGGTTAAATATGCTAGCGCCCGATACCTCCAGGTCAATTATATTATACCATTATTTATATAATATATACAATATTTTTTAATTATTATTTACGTTATTTTTACTAAAATCATTAATGAAATTTTCTATTACTTTAGCTACCTTATAAAAGTTCTTTTCATTGTTTAGAATATCTAGTTTTTTATTATTAATAACAAGTCTCATTGCAGGAATTCCACAAATTAATGACGTAACCATTATAATTTCATTTTCTTTTTCCTTGTTAGGTTCGTTATTTTCATCTATTTTAGCACCGTGCATAATACCGAATTGTTTTAATTTAGTATATAAATCATCTTTTCCTATTAAAGTTTGTCTTTTATTTGTTACAACGTCTATATCAGTATCGTCAGAAAAAGTACTAGAGTGAATATCAATTAATAATTTTATATTATATGCATTAACTAAGTTAACAACCGCGTTTTTGTATGCGTTTTCCTCATCAGTATTAGGATCAGCATGAGTAAAGATTTGAAAGATTCCAAAGGAACTAGTAGCATTACATAAATATCTAGTAAGCGCACCAGTATATTTTTCAGCATCTCTTACGTCTTCTCCTCTTATTTGGTTAACAGAGTGTGGAGCGGATATTAAAACGGGAACATTACCACTTAAAACACGATATTTTTCCTCGGTCCATACGTTAGTACCAAAATATTCATTATTAGCAAAGTCTGCTTCTAATCCTAATATTTCTTCTTTCATACTCCCACTCCTATTCTCAATCTAAAATAATTATATATTATTTTCTTGTAAAAAACAATAAAAAAGTATACTTATAACCTTAAATATACTTTTCTTAACACTATGTTACGGAGTTAATCTATTAGGACCTCTAAAGATGAACATGGTCTCTTTTAAAGATGGAAGTCCTAATAATAGCATGGTTAATCTATCTATTCCAAGAGCAAATCCTCCGTGAGGTGGACATCCATATTTAAAGAAGTCTTTATAAAACTTTATGTCTTCTCCTAAACCTTTTTCTTTAGCTTGGGCTTCTAGTACGTCATACCTATGTTCTCTTTGTGCTCCGGTTGTTATTTCAACCCCTCTCCAAATAAGGTCGTATCCTTGTGGCACATCATCTTTTCTCATGTGATAAAAAGCTCTTTTTGTTTTACTAAAATCTGTAACAAAAATAAATTCGTGTCCAAATTCTTCCATTGCAAAACGACTTGTTAGTTTTTCTGTTTCGGCATTCATATCACCAACATCATGATCTGGCACTTTATAACCATATCTTTTTTCTAATTCTTTATATAAGTCTTGTAATTTAATTCTTGGAAACGGAGTTGTTGGTACAATTACTTCTTTTCCATAACACTCTTTTATTAAATCACCATACTTTTCTTTTACAGCAGAAAGTCCTGCTTTAATAAGTTCTTCTTCAAAATTCATAACATCTTCATATGAATTAATATTAGCAAACTCTATATCAAACGAAGTAAATTCAGTTGCGTGTCTATTGGTATTTGAGTTTTCTGCTCTAAAGCATGGTGCAACTTCAAATACTTTTTCATATCCTGATGCAATTGCCATTTGCTTATAAAACTGTGGTGATTGAGCAAGATATGCCTTATCATTAAAATAATTTACTTCAAATACTTCGCTTCCTGATTCACTAGCAGCACCAATTAATTTTGGAGTATGAATTTCAGTAAAATCGTTATCGTATAAATATTGTCTCATGGCACGTACAAATTCAGTTTGAATCTTAAATATATAAAAATTAGTATCGTTTCTTAAATCTATAAAACGATTATCCAATCTTGTATCAATATTAGCGGCAGACTTATCAGTTATACTAATTGGAAGTTCTGGTAAAGATACGCTTGTTACTTCTATTTTAGATGGAATTATCTCCATTCCACCCATTTTTACTTTATCGTTTTTCTTTAAAACACCAGTTACTTTAATGGTTGATTCCTGAGTTAAATTATTTACAATTTGTACCATATCATTATTTTTTTCTTCACTTTTTTCAATTGTAATTTGTATTCTTTTACCTTCGTTTCTTAAAACGATAAACTGCACCCATTGTAAATTTCTTATTTTTTCAGCAAATCCAGATATCGTTATTTCTTTATCAAAATATTTTTCTAAATCCATCATTTATACTCTCCTTTTTCAATTTCTTTTTCTATAAAATTATCAACGTAATTTAAATGTTCTTCTTTTTTTATCTCTTCGTTTATGTCTTTTGGAATATAATCATCCTCACCATTTACATGCATTATGCTATATAACATTTTCTTTTGTTTATCAGTTACTTTAGCTGCAGGTTTAAATGTTTGTTTTTTAGGATAAATAATAATTGGCTTATTATATCTATCTTTATTAGTTGAATGACTATAATAAATAAATCCCATGTAATTAATTAAATAATTTATACTTCCTTTATAAGTTAACTCACCTTCAATAATTTTTCTTACTTTTTTAGGATCAGTTAATTTATCTTTAATGTAAAATAAATATTCCTCCGCCCAATCATTATGGGAAGGTTTGTGTGTCTTTTTATTACTTACTAAGTAAAATTCTCCATCTTGGCCAATAAAACCATTATAATCCTTAGTGGCATTAACATCATACGTTGGTGTGAAATTATATTCGGTACCATCTATTTTCATTTTTATTTATTCCCTTTATGATCATAATCATCTATGTTTAAATCCATATCATATAAATCATTTATATTTTCTTCTAAATAGTATATTAATGCATCAACTGATACTACGTATTCTTGCTTCGTTTTTGTATTTTTAATTTTTACTTCATTCTTCTTTAAATCTTCATCATTTAAAACAATAATAAACTTACTTTTCAATCTATCTGCTTGCTTAAATCCTGCTTTTAAACTTCTGTTTAAATAATCTGTTTCAACGATAAAACCACTTTTTCTTAGGTCATTTAATAAATACGCAGCATATTTTTTTTCATCATCACTTACGTATAATAAGAACAAATCAACCTCATCGTTTATCGGAAGTAGTGCGTTTTCCATCTCTAGTGCTAGCATTAATCTATCTAGTCCCGCTGCAAAACCTATAGCAGGAGTTTTAGGACCTCCTAATTCTTCAACTAAGGCATTGTAACGTCCACCACCACCGATTACGTTTTGAGCACCAAAGCCTTCTATTTTAGCTTCTACTTCAAAAACCGTGTGATTATAATAGTCAAGACCCCTAACTACTTTAGGATCAACTTCAAAATTAATACCCATAACACTTAAATATTCTTTTACTTTTTCAAATCTTTCTTTAGACTCTTCATTTAGATAATCTATGGTCTTTGGAGCAGATTTCATAACTTCTTTATCTTTGTCTACTTTACAATCTAAAATACGAAGTGGGTTTTTTTCTAACCTTTCTTTACAATCAGAACATAACTCATTTATGTGAGGTTTAAAGTGCTTTACTAAAGCTTTTCTATAGTTATTCCTTGATTCATCATCCCCTAAAGAGTTTATGTTTACCTTAATTTCCTTAAGTCCTAAAGCTTTATATATATTAACAGCAAGAGAAATTACTTCAGCATCTGAAAGTGGATCATCTGATCCAATTAGTTCATAACCAAACTGAGTAAATTCCCTATATCTACCTTTTTGTGGTCTTTCATAACGATACATAGGCATGTTGTAATATAGTTTAACTGGTTGATTAGAATCTCCATACATTTTATTTTCAATAAAACATCTTACAACTCCCGCAGTACCTTCTGGTCTAAGCGTCATTTTACGATCTCCACGATCAGTAAAATCATAAGTTTCTTTTGTTACGATGTCAGATTGATCACCAACACTTCTGTGAAACAACTCACTCGATTCAAATACTGGAACGCGTATAAAAGTATAATTGTATTTTTCCATTATATCATCAATTACCTTTGATACGTATTGCCAGCGTTTAGCCTCAATTCCATAAATATCTTTTGTTCCTTTTGGTTTTGTTATCATTTTATCATTCCTTTCTATAACTTACTTATAAAGTAATCAAATATTTTTTTATTATCATCATCCATGATACTTTCTGGATGCCACTGTACACCAATAAAACATTTTTTACTTTTATCTTCAAACGCCTCAGGCATTCCTTCGTCATTATACGCAGATATACTTAAATTAGTATTTTCAACAATAAGTCTATGTCTACTATTAACAAGTACTCTTTCTTTTCTTATTATTTTATACAATAATGAATCCTTTTTAATATTAACATAATGTGCGTATTTTTTATTTAATATTTTATGAACCTCTACTTGTCTTTTTACACCACCAAACGTTCTTCCCATACTTTGATGACCTAAACATATACCAAGTGTTGGAATATCATTATCATATAAATATTTAATAATATTAAACTCCATTTTTGTTCCACCTTTATTCCCACCGGGAATAACAACACCGTCTGCCATTTTTATCATTTCTATTACATTATCATAATCGTCATTAGAAATGGTGTTAATAGGAATCAAATAATAGTTTATCTTATAATTTTTTAAAGCATTTATAACATCTTCTCTTATTCCAAAAGTTTCTTTATCTTTTTCATCCTCTTTTTTAAGAAGTCTAAGCAAAATTACAACTTTTTTCATAAAGCCTCCTAAATTATAAAAAGAGCCCTTAAGTTATAGGGATGAACAAAAGTCCACGGTGCCACCCTATTTCACTTTAAGTGCTCTTTATTTTAATTATTTAATTGTCCATAGTTTTATTTATATTGTAAGCTGTCACTTTCTTACTAAAACTAATTATATTTTATTATATTTAAATATTTATGTCAATTACCTTAAGAGTCTTTTCTTTATCTTCTACCACAATGATTGTTACAGCAAAATAAGTCTATTATAAATTTTATAATGCAAAAAATAATGAATATTGGAATTAAGATGATAAATATTGGTATAAATATAATAAATAATATTAAATAAAGAAAAAACATTTATTATCACCCCCTCTACCATAGTAGATGATAAGTAAATGTTTTCAAATAATTTACTAATACTAATATTTTGAGGTTTTATCGGAAGCCTCCGCCTCCGCCTCCACCACCGAAGGAGCCACCGCCGCCACCTCCGGAAGAGAATCCTCCACCACCGGAATGATAGCTTTGTGCTCTTTGTCTTGAAGATATTGCAGCGTGCATTGAAGTGTGAGCAAGCGAATTGATAAACACAAAATCAGTAAAGCTGCATCCCATTCTATTATAAGTATCTTCTAATAATTCAGGATATAGTTTTTCAAATTGTTTAGCAACTTTATCTGCAATACCTAGTATTTGAGCATATATCAAATAATACTCCCACATGTTTACTTCAATTGCTGTTTTATCATCAATTCTTGAGAATTCCTCTAAAAAGTTCTTAAGTCCTTTTAGTTTTACGCCCTCTTCTTTCATGGAAGGATCAACTTTTAAAACCTTTGTTTTAAATAAATTATTTTTTACGGTTTCAGTTATTTTGCCTTCTATGATTAATTTATCAGTCTCGCTATCAATTACTTTATCAAACCATTTTAAAATTTTATTATAATTATTCTTACACCATTTTTCAAACTCTTTAGATTCTAAGACGTCATCTTTAGAAGCCTCGGCCATCATTTGATGAAGTTCTAATTCTAACTCATTATCAGATGTAAAAGTATCAGATTTAAGTACGATTGCGGATTCTTCTTTTTTAATTATTAAACCAGCCTGTACTTTTTTAACTTCAATTTTCTTTTCCAATAACCATTTTAAAAGTATGGCTCCTAAAAAATCTGTTTGATTTTTGTTTAACCCATAACATGAACTAACCCAATAAGCTCTAAAAATATCTTTATTAAATGGAATATCTCGGTAATTTGGAACATCTTTCGGTAATTTTCTTTCGTCTTTTGTAAATGAAAATGATCTTGTTCCTAACTTGTTTCTCATGTTTTTTGAAGTTATTACAGCTATAATCATAATTATTATTACTGGTAATAAAGATAATAAAATATCAAATATATAAGTTATAACATCTATGAATTTTTGAAAGAAGCTTTCTTTATACTTTGTTGTACCTTCCTTTGCCATGTCTAAATAATAATCGAAATCCTCGTTTATCGCATTTGAAGTATTAAAGGTTCCTTTATCAAATTTAACAAGGATCGTCATGTATTCGTTTGATTCAAGTGTTCCTTCTGAGTTCATCTCGATGTAACCATTATAAACGTATGCAGTTCCTCCGTAATTACCAAATCCCCATACGTCTAAATCTTGACTAAAGTATTCATCAGCGTATATTCTTATATGAACATTACCAGGTTTTGATGATAATTCATACGGAATTAAGTTCCAATATACCATGTCAGCATCATTTAAAGATGAAACAAATCCTTCAATATCATAAGTTAATACGTAATCATGATATCCATATTCACTTATACCCCAACACAACTCTAGGCCATCTGATAAATAGTTTATACCATTTTTATAGGCTTTTTCACTAAATGATGCGTTAGTATTCCAATAATCATTATAAGTATAAGTTTGTCCATTTTCACTTACCTTAAAATTCTTTATTTTAGCATTTCCAATGTTATAGTATGGCTTATAACCCTCAGTTCCCTGATCTAAATAAGCACTCCAGGTTTCCGTTACATGAGCCGTACCATTATCATCTAGGTATATATCCATGTCAATACTTGATATGGAGTTTGCTTTTACAATAAGTGGAAATATAAACATTAATAACGCAAATGATATAACTTTAAATACACTCTTCATTATCTTCCTCCTTATTTTAAAAAAGTCTACTAATAAAGTAGACTAAAATTTTACTTCTACGTTTTTTCTTTCTTCTTCTGTTGCTTCAAAGAAAGTCTCAGGTTTAAAGCCAAACATTTTTGCTACTATATTAGACGGAAACATCTCAAGTTTATTTTGATAAGTTAAAACCGTATCATTATAAAATTGACGTGCAAAACGAATCTTTTCCTCTACTTCATTTAATTTGTTTTGTAAATCCATGAAGTTTTGGTTTGCCTTTAAATCAGGATAGTTTTCAGCAAGTGCAAATAAGCGTCCTAAAGCCTCGGTTACTTCTCCCGCAGCCTTCATTTCCTCTTCGTTTGTTTTAGCGTTTACCGCTTTGTTTCTGGCTGTTATTACCGCATCTAAAGTTGTTTTTTCATGCTTTGCATAACCTTTTACCGTTTCAACTAAATTAGGTATTAAATCATTTCTATTTTTTAATACAACATCTATTTGAGACCAAGAATCTTTAACTTTATTTCTTAAATCAACTAAAGAGTTATAAGTTGCAATAAAATAAATGATAAGTAATACCACGATAACAGCAATTACTATTAATGCAATCATTAATCTTTATCCTCCTTTTCTATTTTAATTATATCTTATTAAATAATAAAAATAAAGTATTTAATAAAAAAATAAGATTTATTTACAAAAAAATAGCAGAATCAAAAATCACTGCTATCTATTATAATCGTAACTGGTCCATCATTTTCTATTGAAACAAGCATATCAGCACCAAAGATGCCTTCTTCTACTTTTACGTTTTCTTCTTTTAGCTTTTCGTTAAAATAATCGTATAAATCTTTTGCTTCATTATAATTTAATGAATCAGTAAAAGAAGGTCTTCTTCCGTTTAATTTTGCGTATAACGTAAACTGTGATATTGATAAAATGCTTCCTTTTACATCTTTTAATGATAAATTAAGCTTATCATTACTATCTGAAAAAATTCTTAAATTAACGATTTTATTAACCATTTTATCTACTATTGTTTTATCATCACCATTAGTAAAAGCCGTAAGTAAAACTAGTCCATTATCAATTTTTCCGGTTATTTTACCTTCTACTTTAACATTTGATTTCTTACTTCTTTGAACGATTACCCTCATTATTTATTACCTCTTACACAATCATTTACAGAAGGAATTTGTTTAATTATGCTAATGTATCTATCAAGCATTTGTTTATCATCTACTAATATGTTTAAATCATAAACGTTATAATCAACGTTAGAAATGGTATTTACGCTTTTAACACCGATGTTCATGGCACTTGTTTTTGATATTATATCCAAAAGCAAATTATCCTTTTTATCAGCGTATATTAAAACGTTAGTAACATATTTTTTATTAATGTTTTCATTCCAACTAGCATTAATTATTCTTTCGTCTTGGTCAACTATGTTATGACAATTTTTTCTATGGATGGTAATGCCATTACCTTTAGAGATATAACCTACGATATCATCTCCTTTAACCGGCATGCAGCATCCACCAAAAGAAACTTTTAAATCACTCATACCATCAATTATAATCTCACCAGTTGCGTCCATTATAGGTGATTGATACTTAAGTGTTTTTTCTAAGATTTTCTTTTCGTCTTCCTTTTCATTTAAAATGGTTTTAATAACTTGAGTTGGATTATATTTACCAATTCCAATTTCATAATATAAATCGTTTTCATTATTTAATCCAAGTTCATCTAAGGCTATTTGCATTTTTTTATCATCTAAAATATCATTAGTAGATAATTTTTTTCTTCTAATTGTTTTAATAAACATTTCTTTACCATTTGCAATGGTTTGGTTTTTATCTATTTTACTAAAGAATGCTTTAATTTTGTTTTTAGCACTTGTTGTATACGCGATATTTAGCCATTCTTTCGATGGGCCTTTACTGTTTTTATTAGTGTTTATCTTAACGATGTCACCATCTTTTAATTTATAATCTAATGGTACGATGTTATTATTTACTATCGCACCTACCATTTGATGACCAACACTTGTGTGAACACGGTAAGCAAAGTCTATTGGCGTTGATCCAACAGGAAGTTCAAATACATCTCCTTTTGGTGTATATACATATATGTTATTAGAATTAAATACTTCGTTTTTAACGGTGTTAACAAACTCTTCACCCTCTACTTGCTGTTCGTTTAACTCAATTACCGTTCTAAATTGTTTTAGTTTTTCTTCCATGTCGTTTTGCTTATTTACACCATGTTCTTTATAAGACCAGTGCGATGCAAAACCATATTCCGCAACTCGGTCCATGTCGTAAGTTCTTATTTGTATTTCAAAAAGCTTTCCGTCAACTCCAAAAACGGTTGTGTGTAAAGATTGATATCCATTAGCTTTAGGACGCGCTATATAATCCTTAAAACGTTTTGGAACGGGTTTATATTTTGCATGAATAAGTCCTAATGCTAAATAACACTCGGCTTCCGTATTAACTAAATATCTTAAAGCTAAAATATCATATATTTCATTAAAAGTTTTACCTTTTTGAAGTTTGTTATAAATACTATATACGCTTTTTGTTCTACCTTTCATCTCATGAGGAATATTATTATCAGTAAGTATTTTAGATACACTTTCCATCATCTTATCAACTGATTTATCTAATTCTTGTCTTGACTGACTTAATTTTTCTAATATGTCATTATAAACATCTGGTTTCCAGTATTTTAAACAAAGGTCTTCTAATTCACTTTTTATGTGATTAATACCCAAACGATGAGCAATCGGAACTAATATTTCTAAGGTCTCCTTGGCTTTTTCTTTTCTCTTTTTTTCAGGAATTGCCCAAAGCGTTCTCATGTTATGAAGACGATCTGCTATTTTTAGAATAATTATTCTAACGTCCCCTGATAAACCAACTAATATTTTTTTATGATAAGAAATTAATGCCTCATTATCCGCTGACAAAGAAAGTTTGTTTATTTTTGATATTCCATCAACCAGCGTTTTAATTTCTGATCCAAACTCTTTTTCTATTTCTTCTATTTTTACGTTAGCAAAATTGATAACATCATGTAAAAGTGCTGTTGCAAGCGTTTGACTATCTGCGTAAATCTCAGTTAAGATCATCGCAACGTTTAAAGGATGAAGTATGTACGCATCCCCAGTTAATCTTAGTTGTCCTGCATGTACTTTAGCAGCAAACAAGTACGCTTTTTTAATTAACTCTATTTCCTCATCACTTTTAATATAAGTTTTAGCCTTATTTATTAAATCATCAATCGTGTAAGCCTTTTCTTCTGGCTCCATTTACATCACCTTTTTTCTATTTACGTTTAGCTTTCTTTTTCTTCTTTTTTGGTTTGTTTACTTTTTCATCCTTTGTTTTAACATCAATTACCTTAGTATCTTTATTATCTTTTAGTTTTCTTGATTCTATTAAATACCATAGTTGACCCGCAAGGATAGCTGAAGAATAGCATCCTGCAATAAGTCCAAATAACAACGCTAGGTTAAATGGAAGTATTCCATTTGTTCCAAGTATTATTAAGCAAATAACTGGTATCATGGTAGTAATTGTTGTGTATAAACTTCTTGTAAATGTCTCAGATATACTTTTGTTTACAATTATTTTTAAATCTTCTTTTGTTTTAATAGAATTACTATTCTTAAGATTTTCTCTTATTCTATCAAATACAACTATCGTGTTGTTTATAGAATAACCAATAATCGTAAGGATTGCCGCTATAAAAATTACGTTTACCTCTATTTTAAAGATAGAAAATAATATCATAACAACAAGCACATCATGAACAAGTGCCGCAACAGAAGATATTGCAAAACTGAATTTAAACCTTATTGAAATATATATAATTATTGCAATGGCAGCTATTATAACCGAATAAAACGCGTTTTTAATTAAGTCTTGCTTAACTACGTTTGTAACAACGTTAATCTCGGTTTTAGCATCATACTTATCAGCAAAATAATTATTTACTTTATTTATACCATTTTCTTTTAACTCAGTATTTAATCTTACGTAAACTTGATCATTTTCTTGCTTTTCAACTGATACTACGTCATATCCTAATTTATCAAAATCTTTTTCAACTTGTTTAACTGTTAAGTTATCAGCTTCTATCGTAACGTCTGAACCCGCTCTAAAATCAATACCTAAGTTAAGGCCATTAACAATTAAGTAAACAAGACCAAAAACAAGATAAATTAAAGTTATTATAAAGCATTTTTTAAGAATTTTTATAGCATTAATTTTAATATGTTTTCTAGGTTTTCCTTTTTTCAAATATCTAACAAAAGAGTTAGGTTTATTATCAAAAACCTTTGTTTTAACAAAGAATCCCAAGATAATACGATTTAAAAATACCATTACAAACATTGTTGCAAAAATAGTAATCATCAACATCGTTGCAAAACCTTTAACCGAACTTTCACCAAAAATAAATAATATAATTGCAACAATAAGCGTTGTTACGTTAGCATCAAAAATAGATGTCCAAGACTCACTGTTACCATACTTAAATGCTTGAGGTAAGCTTTTTCCTTCTTCTAGACTCTCCTTTATTCTTTCGTTTGTGATAACACATGAATCTACCGCCATACCAATACCTAATACTAAAGCAGCGATAGAAGAAAGTGATAAAACACCACCGATTAACCAGAATACAGCAATTACTAAAAGCATGTATAAAAGAAGGTTAATACCTGATATAAAACCAGCAAATTTATACAAAATAGTCATGAATGCTATTACAAGAATCATTCCTATAACACCTGCAACAAACGTTTTTATTAAAACGTTCGTACCATATTGTGCATTAACGTTTTGACTCGATATTTCAGTTAACTTAGTTGAAATAGATCCGGCATTTATGTTACTAGCTAAATTCTCTGCCTCTTCTTTATCAAAGTTTCCAGTAATTATAACGTCAGATGAAAAACCTTGTGATACCGTTGCAGCAGATAAACACATGCTATCTTCCTGACCGCAAGTTTCACCATCCTTATCATATGAATTTACTCCCTTATCAAAGTTATACCAAATAACCATTATGTTTTCACCAGAATCTTTTTGGCTAACTTCAGTTGTTGCCTCTAAAAACTTTTCTTTATCTTTAACTTCAAGTGCAATCGCTGGATTACCCTCTTCATCATATGATAATCTTGCTCCACTTATAACACTTGCATCCATAAGTAAATTATCATTCGTATCTCTAAAAGATACGTTAGCAACGTTTGATAAGGCATCTCTTGCACTTTCAATATCAGTTACTCCAGCAAGCTTTACCCTTATTCTATCATCACCTTCAATGGTTATTTCAGGCTCTGACACCCCAAGAGAATCAACGTTTCTTTTTAAAACATCATAAGTACTATTCAAATCATCAGAAGTAAGTTTTTCACCGTCAGTTCTTTCGACTTGATATAAAACTTCAAATCCTCCTTTTAAATCCAAACCAAATTTCATGTCATTAAAAAGTGGTATGTAAACTAAACTAAATAAAATAATAACCACAAAAAATATTACT
>DVMT01000063.1 GCA_018714855.1 Candidatus Aphodocola excrementigallinarum | reverse complement strand
GAATACTTAAATAATTTAATAGAAAGGATTAGATAAATGAATGAGTTAAAAGAACAAGCAAATATAAGAAATTTGATATATGAAGTAAGAGGAAAACAAGTTATGTTAGATAGTGACTTGGCATTTTTGTATGGTTGTACAAATGGTACTAAAGATATAAATAAAGCCGTAAAAAGAAATATAGAAAGATTTCCTAGTAATTTCTATTTTCAGTTAACTAAGGAAGAATTTCAAAACTTGAAGTTCCAAATTGGAACTTCAAATATAAAAGAACATGGTGGAATAAGAAAGCTTCCATATGTATTTACAGAACAAGGTGTTGCAATGTTATCAAGTGTTTTAAGAACAAAGAATGCTGCGAAGGTAAGTGTAAATATAATGAATGCATTTGTTTATATGAGAAGATTTATAAACGAAAACAAAGATATATTTAAAAGAGTAATAGAAATAGAAAATAAAACAGATTATATAGAAAGTACTTTAAAAGAATATGATAAAAATTTTGAGGTAATATTTGGTAAGTTTGATAGAAAAGAAGATTTAAAAAGCAAATTATTCTTTGATGGAGAAATATATGATGCATATAGCCTTTTAGTAGATATTATAAGTAAGGCAAGTAAAGAAATTATAATAATAGATAATTATGTAGATAAAGTAACACTTGATATTCTATCTAAAAAGAAGGTAAACGTTATGGTGCTTTTAATAACAGATGAAAATAAAAGTAAATTAACGAAAACTGATATTAATAAATTTAATAATGAATATCCTTTATTAAAAATAAAGTACACAAATACTTTCCACGATAGATTTATAATCATTGATAACAAAGAGCTATATCACTTAGGAGCCTCATTAAAAGACTTAGGTAAGAAAGTATTTGGAATAAACAAAATAGAAGACATATCTGTTTTAAACCAAATATTAAAAAAGGTAAATGTTATATCAAATATATGTATAATTCGTTAACCTTAAATTTACATCTTAAAATTTACGTGTTATAATTATTTATGATAGTGGGGTGCTAAAAATATGGCGAAGAAAAAAACTTCATCTAAATCAAAGAAAAAAGGTATTCCAGTTGAGATATTTGGAATTTTATATATAGTTTTAACCATTTTAGGACTATTAAGATCTGGTTTTATTGGTAGAATGGTTAGTAATTTTGGAATCTTTTTATTTGGTTCATTTTATAATTGGGGATTAGTATTCTTTTTAATTGTTGGTGGATATGTTTTGATTTTTAGGGAGAAACCTAAATTATTTACAAAAAAATTAATAGGATTTTATTTAGTTGCAATTGCAGTTCTTTCTATGGCTCATGTAAGATATATTATGTATGATACTAATATAGGTTCTGCCGTTTTTCAAGATACTATAAATAACATTGTATCTGGATTTAATGATGTTAATTTTATTCAAGGTGGTGGAATATTAGGGGCAATATTCTCATACTTGTTTGTTTTAGCATTTGATGTACTTGGTTCTAAGATAATATGCTGGGTATTAATATTGTTTGGTGCAATGCTTATATTTAACATATCTTTTGCAACGCTTTTAAGAAAGATAATATTATTTTTCATACCAAAAAAATGGCTTAATAAAAATAAAGAAGAAGATGGTGATGAGGAATCTACTGAAGAAGAAAATAACGATGAAGAAGATGAATTCAAAGATAAAAGAGTTGTTATATCAAGTGTGAATGATCTTAACCATACGCCAATTGAAGAAAGTGAAAAAGAAGAAGATCAGGACGTTTCAAAAGGAGAGTATAAGCTTCCTCCAATTTCACTTTTACAAGTACCTAAAAAAGTAAACACTAAGGCAAATGAAGAATCTATTTCATCTAACATAAAATTATTAGAGCAAGTACTAACTGATTTTGATATACATGGAAAAGTAGTTGCAGCTCATGTAGGTCCTACCGTTACTCAATTTGAACTAGAAGTTAAATCAGGTACCAAGGTGAATAAAATACTTAGTTTAAATAAGGAAATAGCGCTTGCTTTAGCAGCTAAAGATGTTAGAATACAAGCTCCTATTCCTGGTAAATCAACGATTGGTATAGACATTCCAAATAAAGTTACGACACCAGTTTCTTTAAGAGAGGTTTTACAAGCCGTTCCAAAAGAAAAGCAAGATAGTAAACTTCTTGCCGTGTTAGGTAAAGATATCATGGGTAATCCAAGATGGATGGAAATTAATAAAACACCGCACCTTTTAATAGCAGGTGCAACAGGTTCTGGTAAGTCAGTATGCGTAAACTCTATTATCACAACCATCTTAATGAGAGCTAAACCTGATGAGGTAAAACTAGTTATGATTGATCCTAAAAAGGTTGAACTTTCAATGTATAATGGAGCACCACACTTACTTGCACCGGTTGTTAATGATCCTAAAAAAGCATCAATCGTATTAAAGAAGATAGTAGAAGAAATGGAACATCGTTATGATTTATTAAGTGAATCCAACACCAAGAACATAGAAGGTTATAACCGTATGATACAAAGGAAAATCGAAGAGGGTGATACAAGCGTAAAAAAACTTCCTTACATTGTTGTTTTAATAGATGAGCTTGCTGATTTAATGCTTGTTGCAGCAAAGGAAGTAGAGGATTCTATAATGCGTATTACCCAGATGGCACGTGCTGCAGGTATTCATTTAATAGTTGCAACTCAAAGGCCATCAACGGACGTTATTACGGGTGTTGTAAAGGCAAATATTCCTTCTCGTATTGCGTTTACCGTATCATCATCAATTGATTCAAGAACGATCCTAGATATGACGGGTGCTGAAAAACTAATTGGTAAAGGTGATATGTTATTTCTTCCAATGGGTGAGTCTACACCAACTAGAATACAAGGGTCTTTCGTATCAGAAGAAGAGGTGCAAAAAGTAGTTGATTTTACTATAAAACAGCAAAAAGCAAAATATGATGAGACGTTTACTAATTTAACTGATAAACCAGCAGGAGCATCAAGCTACAATGCTAAAGATGATCAGTATGATGACCCATTATATAATGAGATAGTTGATTTTGTAATTAAAAGTGGAAAAACATCTGCATCACTTTTACAAAGAAAGTATAGGTTAGGTTATAATAGAGCCGCTAGAATGATAGATTTATTAGAAGAAAGAGGAATAGTAGGACCTCCTAACGGTTCTAAGCCAAGAGAAGTATTGGTAAAATATGAAGATAATAAAGATGAGAATGAAAATGATGAATAAAAAAGCAAAAGTTAAATAAATATTAACATTTGCTTTTTTTCATAATATTTTTATCATTAAAATTATAAAGATCAATATCACAGTACTTTAATACCTTCTTTTCATTATTAGGTGTAATGTTTTTTATTAGGTAGTTTAAATTGTAAAATGCTTTTTCTTTATCATTTAAATATTGTTTAA
>DVMT01000062.1 GCA_018714855.1 Candidatus Aphodocola excrementigallinarum | reverse complement strand
ACGTGCTAAAGCTGATGGAAAGTACAATGACAACGTTGATGGCTTTTGCGGACCAATAACAGTACAAAGCTTAATGAAATATGGATTTGAAATATAATAAAAACCTAGCTTAAATAGCTAGGTTGTTTTTTATTGCCAAAATACGACATATTTCTACATTAAATTATGATATTATACCAACTTCGAGGGGGATAATATGAAAAATTTAAACAGAATAGAAATAAAAGAATTTACAAATAAGTATTTTCCACAGTATAAAGGTGACATAAGAAAAGTATCTTATATTATATATAAAGATAGGATAGAGTATTTAATAAACGATGGAGTATTATTTAAAATTATGTTATAATATATATGTACTATTTAGTACAATCTATCTTTTCTGGACTAGTCAATGACTGGTCTTTTTTCAACCACACTTTAAGCACACTTTTTAAAAAAAACACGCTTTTTTTAATGGATTAAAACCTTATAAACAGTTGAAAAATAAACGAAAACTAGTTATAATATAGTTAATCGTGATTCTCGTACGGGTCACCAATTAGTAATTTAAGATAGTTTTTTTAAGCTATTCTTTTATTTTATTTGAAAATTTGATATAATTTAAATCATGAAAGGACTTGATTTTATGACTAATAAAGATTTAGCAGATTTAATATTTCCTAATATCACTAAAACAATAGAAGACTATGAAAAAATGTATCCTAAAAGAGATTTGCCAGATGATGCTATAGTCACGCGTGCAGCTCCTAGTCCAACTGGTTATACACATATGGGGACTTTATTTCAATCTTTTGTTTCAAAAAAAGCAGCAAAAGATACTAATGGCGTATTTTTTATAAGAATAGAAGATACTGATAGAGAAAGGCTTGTTCCTGATGCAGTAGATGTTATAACAACTGATTTAAAGTATTTTGATATAATACCTGATGAAGGAGTTATTTCTAATAACGAAGAAATAGGTAATTATGGTCCTTATACCCAAAGTAAAAGAAAAGATATATATCAAACATTTATGAAGCATTTAGTTGAACAAGGTCTTGCTTATCCATGTTTTTGTACTAAAGAAGAAAAAGAAGAAATGACTAAAGCTCAAGAAAAAAGAAAAGATAGAATAGGATATTATGGAAGATATGCTAAATGTAGAAAAATACCTGTTAAAGATGCTATAGAAAGAATAAAAAATGGTGAACCTTTTACTTTAAGGTTAAAATCACCAGGAGATTTTAATAAAAAAATAATAGTTAATGATTTAATAAAAGGGAAAATATCGTTTCCAGAAAATGATATGGACATCGTAATAATGAAACAAGATGGATTACCAACATATCATTTTGCTCATTTAGTAGATGATCATTTAATGCGTACAACACACGTAATAAGAGGTGATGAATGGGTTTCTTCACTTCCTACTCATATACAGCTATTTCAAGTGTTTGGCTTTAAACCACCTAAATATGCACATATCTCTCCAATTATGAAAGAAGATAATGGAGTAAAAAGAAAACTATCTAAAAGAAAAGACCCAGAAGCTCAAATGAGTTACTATAGGGAAAAAGGAATACCAGTTAAGGCCGTAGAATTATATTTAATGACGCTTGCAAATACAAACTTTGAACAATGGTGGGATGCAAATAAAGATAAAACCATAGATGATTTTAAATACGATTTTAAAAAAACAAGTAAATCCGGCGGACTTTTTGATGTATCAAAGCTACATAATATTTCAAAAAATTATTTATCTAGAATCAAAGCAACGGAGTTTTATGATATGTTAGTTAATTATGCTAAAGATTATGATAAAGAATTTTATGAATTAATAACTAGATATAAAGATTTTACTATAGGATTATTAAATATTGAAAGAGAGCAAAAAAAGCCAAGAAAAGATTATGCTTCATTTAGTGAGGTTAAAGAACTTGTTTGGTACATGTATGATGAGTTATTTGAAAAGCATGAAAAAGCATATGAGTTTAAAGAGATAAATGATAAAGAAGAAATTTTAAGGTTAATGAATGCTTACATAGAAAAATATTATGATGAGGCTGATGATCAGCAAACTTGGTTTGAAAAGATAAAGTGTTTATCAGAAGAGTTTGGTTATGCAAGAGAAGTAAAAGAATATAAGGAAAATCCAGATAAATATAAAGGCCACGTGGGAGATGTTTCAATGGTAATAAGAGTTGCTTTAACAACTAAGAGCATGACTCCTAATTTATATGACATAATGAAACTACTAAAAAAAGATAGAATAATAAAAAGAATAAAAGAATTAGAAAAAAACTTCTAATTCTTTTTGTTTTTTAGGGGGATTTTAAAAAGTTATGGAGAATTATAAGTATGAGGAAGTAGTGATTTACTAGCTTTGTTTTCCGTTTTTTATTACGAATAAGAATAGAAAGCGGGTGATGCTTATGAGGTTTAGATTTGAAATTAAATTTAGTCCGAAATTAATCATCATATTACTAATTATAGTAGTCATATTGATTGTTATATAAAGTAAGAAGAACAGAGCATAGTAAATACTAGCTCTGTTCTTCAATTAGAAAACTTTTTGGAAAACAACTAGTAAGCTGCTTCCTTACATTTATATTATACACAATAAAACTTTAGTTATCAATATATAAAAAAGGAAAATGATAAATGGATAATATTATACTTGATAAATATCAATTAAAAGCGGTTAAAACACGAAGAAAAAAAGTGCTTGTTTTAGCGGGTGCAGGATCTGGTAAAACACTTGTGATTGAAAAAAGAATAAGGTATTTAATAAATGAAAAAAAAGTAAATCCAAAAGACATTTTATGTATCTCTTTTACCAATGACTCGGTTAATAAATTAAAAAAAGACTTATCTGATGTAGACATTAACATAATGACTTTTCATAAGCTTGGATTAAAAATAATTGGACGTAAAAAAGAGGTTTTATCTGAGGATATGTTAAAAGATATAGTAATGGATTCTTTTTCAGATTATACTTTATTAAGTTTATTTAACATGCCAAAAAATGATATGATTAATTTAATAGAGACGTTTATTAACATGTTTAAATCAAGTGGTAAAAAACTGGATGATTTTTATACGTTTATTAAAAAGGCCGACTTTAAAGAAAAGAAATTATTAAAAGAGATAATGAAGTGCTTTATATGTTATGAGGCGTATTTAAAAAAAGAAAACATAATAGATTTTAATGATATGATAAATGAAGCATATGATGCGCTAGATAAATCAAGTGTTAGGTATAAATACATTATAATAGATGAATACCAAGATACTTCTTTTACTAAATTTAAATTAATTAAGAAACTAATTAAACTTTCTAATGCCTACTTTTTTGCAGTGGGAGATGATTTTCAGTCTATTTACCGTTTTACCGGGGCATATCTAAAAGTTATAACGGACTTTAAAAAAACTTTCTTATTTTCAAAAATAATAAAATTAAAAAACACCTATAGAAATCCTGATAGTTTAATTAAAATAGCAGGTAAGTTTATCATGCGAAATCCGTATCAAATAAAAAAGAAGTTAAGATCAAACATTTTAAGTAAAAACGTTATTGAAATAGTTTATTATAGTGATTTAAATAGTAAAATAAAAAGTGTTATAAAAGAGGATAAAATAGATAACTTATTTATACTATCTAGAAATAACAAGACTTTAGATGATATAAAAATAGATAACAAAAATTATAAAAAACTTACCGTTCATAAATCAAAAGGACTAGAAAGCGATTATGTTTTCGTACTTGATTTAAATGATAAATCTTGTGGCTTTCCAAATAAATATAAGGATCACAAAATACTAAGATTTGTTAATGATTATAAAGAATATTTTCCGTATGAAGAAGAACGTAGACTTTTTTATGTTGCTTTAACCAGGTGTAAAAAAAAGGTGTATTTATTTGCACCAGAAGATAATCCTTCTTGTTTTGTAAAAGAAATATCAAAATATAAAAACGTTTTAAAAAGAAAATAAAAGATAATGCTAAATTAACATTATCTTAAAATAAGTTAAATATTAAATTAATTATAAAGCATAATATAAGTCCTATTATTGTTGGTAATACGAATGCTATTATGGTCCAAAGGTTGCTTTTAGTTTCTTTTTTAATGGTTAAAATTGTTGTTGAGCAAGGAAAATGAAATAGCGTAAAAATAAGGGTGCATATTGCTGTTTTAATCGTCCATCCGTTTGCAACTAAAAGGCTTTTAAGCTCTAAAAGACTACTATAATCCGTTATTGAGGTGCCATTTAAGTATCCCATAATTATTATTGGAATTACTATTTCATTAGCGGGGAATCCTAAGATAAAGGCCATTAATATTGTGCCGTCAAGACCGAATACATATGCTATCGGGTCTAAAAAGTTGGTTAATATGCTAAATAAAGAAGATCCACTTATATGAATGTTAGATAAAAGCCATATTATTAAACCAGCTGGTGCTGCAACTGATATTGCTCTTAAAAGAACGAATAATACTCTATCAATAACTGACCTTACGATAACTTTTTTAATGTTTGGTTTTCTATACGGTGGCATTTCTAAAACAAAGTTAGATGGCATTCCTTTTAATATTGTTTTAGAAAGAAACTTTGATGTTAGTAAAGTTATAAAAACCGATAATATAAGCACTAATGTTAAAATAATACTTGATTTTATACTGCTAAATGATCCGCTTACAAAAAACATTGTTATGATTGCAATTAAAGAAGGGAACCTACCGTTACATGGAGTAAATACGTTTGTTAAAATAGCAATTAACCTTTCTCTTGGTGAATCTATTATTCTTGCCCCGGTAACTCCGCAAGCATTACAACCAAGTCCCATGCACATTGTAAGAGCCTGCTTTCCATGACATTTTGCTTTGTTAAATAGTTTATCTAAGTTAAATGCAATTCTAGGTAAAAAACCAGCATCTTCAAGTAGGGTAAACAAAGGAAAGAAAATAGCCATTGGAGGTAGCATTACCGATACCACCCAAAAAAGAGTTTTCAAAACGCCGTTTATTAAAATATCATGAATTACGTTTGGCGTGTTTATTTTAATTAAAAGATCAGATATTAAATCATTTATACTAAATAAAAGTTTAGATAGTGCCTCAGACGGGTAATTAGCACCTTTAATAGTTATCCACAGTATAAGTGCTAAAAACAAAATCATAATTGGTATACCAAATATCTTAGATGTTAAAATTTTATCTATTTTAGGCGTTTTATAATCGTTTTGTTTAACCAAACATTTATATAAATTATTATTATTTTGAACGATTAAAGAAGTTATTTTCTCTTGATAGTCATTTATGTTATTTTCTTTTAAGTAACTTAAACAGTTATCTATTATGTTTTCTATTTTTCCGTAATTACTTTTATCTATTTTTAAATATTTATATATTTTTTCGTTAAAGTTTTTGTTTTTTTCTAAGACTTTAATTGAGTAAAACCGAAAGTTATTTATCTCTTTTTTAGAATACTTTTTTAAAGTCATATTCATTTTTTTTATTATATCTTCTATTTTTTCATCATAAGTTATTATATTGTTATTTATATTTACTTCTTTGTTTGTACATTCTTCTATTTTATCAAGTAGTTTTTTTATGCTTTTTTTATCGTTAGCGGCTGTTTTTATAACTGGTACTTTAAGTTTTTTAGATAACGCTTTATCATCAATTTTTATGTTTTTCTTCTTTGCTTCATCACATAAATTTAAGCATATAAGGGTGTTTTTACCAGCTTCTATTATCTGGGTTGCAAGATTTAAGTTTCGCTCTAAGATTGTTGCGTCTAAAACAAGTACGATTAAATCGGTTTTGTTAAAGCATATAAAATCACTTGCAACTTCCTCCTCTTTAGATGATGCGAATAAAGAGTAGGTGCCTGGTAAATCTATTATGTTATACTTATTTTTATTATAAATATAACTTCCTTCGGCCACTTCAACGGTTTTGCCAGGCCAGTTTCCGGTATGCTGATTAAGACCGGTAAGAGCATTAAAAATGGTAGATTTACCAACGTTTGGATTTCCTATGAGAGTAATTGTTTTTTCATTATTTTTCATAATGTTATTTATTTTCTTCACGTTTGATATCTACGATTATTTTTTTAGCATCATCATTTCTTATTGCAATTACACTTCCTCTTACTAAATAAGCGGTAGGATCATTTAAAGGACTTTTGTAAAGGGGCTTTATAAGCGTGTTTTTAATTAAACCAAGATCTCTTAATCTTCGTTTTACATCTTTATTTGAATAAAGTTCGCTAACGAACGCACTTTTGCCAATTGGCACATTATTTAAATTAGTTTTCAAAGTTACACTTCACTTTCTATAAACTTTATCTATTATTAGTTTATGAAACATGGGTATTTAGGCAACAAAAAAACATTTCATAAAGAAATGCTATAACAATTATTTTTAAAATCACTATCTTGATAAATTATGTTTTTTAAACTATCTAATTTTTCATTTTCAAATAATATGGACTCAAGTGTTTTAGTTATTAAAGTCTCATCTTTTTTTAAATATATATTAATTAAATAAAAGGATAGGTAAAACTCAAGTAAGTAATTTTCATGCTGCTTTAAATCATACTTTTTATTTTTAGAATAATAAACATAGTTTTCAGC
>DVMT01000061.1 GCA_018714855.1 Candidatus Aphodocola excrementigallinarum | reverse complement strand
AAAATAAGAAAAATAAGACCTGATATGGCCGTTACAACGGACGTTATTGTAGGTTTTCCATCAGAAGATGAAAAGTTATTTAATGAAACAATAAATTTTGTTAAAAAGGTATCTTTTGCCGGTGGACACGTATTTCCATTTTCTTCAAGAAACAAAACGCCCGCTTCAAAAATGGCTAATCAAGTAACAAAAGAAGAAAAACATAAAAGATGTAAAAAACTAATTAGCGTTTTTGATGAATTAGAAGAAGCGTATTATAAAAAGCATTTACAAAAAGAAGTTATTGTAATACCAGAGGTGTATACTGATGGTTATCTAACTGGTCATACAGATAACTATTTAAAAGTTAAGTTTGAGGGATGCAAAGAGCTAATTGGAAATGAAGTGAAAGTTAAATTGTATGAATATGAAGATAAAATATTAATTGGTAAGATAATATAAGAAAGTTCCATTTTTAATGGGATTTTTTATGTTTCGACAATGTTTTTAATAATAGTTTATATAATAGAAAACTAAAAAAACGAAAGGATTAATTATATGAACTATTATAATGAGATAAAACAAGAACTAATAAATAACGAAGTATATAAAAAAGTAAAAGATATATCAAAAAATAGAAGTGATTTAACGACTTATTACAATGTTGGTAAATTACTTAGTGAAGCAGGTAAGAATTATGGTGAAGGAATAATAAAAAAGTATTCAGTTCGTTTAACTAGTGAATTGGGTAAAGGTTATACTCCTACTAGATTAAGATATTTTAGAAGATTTTATAAAGTCTTTTTAAAATATCCGACACTGTCGGATAAATTGAGTTATTCCCATTATTGTGAAATTATTTGGTTTGATGAATCAAAAATGAATTACTATATAAAAATCACTGAAGAAAATAATTTATCAGTAAGAGAGCTAAGACAAAGAATAAAAAATAAAAAATAATGAATATGAAAGATTAGATGACAAAGCAAAAGCGATGTTAATAAAAAAAGAAGAACCTAAGGCAGAAGATCTAATAAAAAATCCAATACTTATTAAAAATACCTATGATACAAATAATATAACTGAGAAAATGTTAAAAGGTTTAATATTAGAAAATATAGATAATTTTTTAAAACAACTAGGTGTAGGATTTACTTATGTTGGTAATGAATATCCAATAAAAATAGGAGATAGGTATTACTACATAGACATTCTTTTATACAACATAAAAGATAATAAATACGTAGTGTTAGAACTAAAAAATACTGAACTTAAAAAAGAACACTTTGGGCAGATTAAAACGTACATGAACTACATTGATAAAAACTTAAAAACAGCTGAACAAAATCCGACATTGGGCATTATCTTATGTAAGAAAGATAATAGATTTATCTTTGAATACGTAACAAATGACAACGTAATAGATAGAGAATACGCTCTTGTTTGATATCTTTTAAAACTGGATAATTTTAGTTATTTGTGATAAAATCATAACAGCAAAGGAAGGCATTATAATGGATACATATATTAAAGGAACATACAAAAGAAAAATTTTTTCATCAAACGATGGTTTTGTTGTTGGACTTATTAAAATAAAAGAAACAAACGATCAAGATTTAATGGATTACGTAGGAAAGGACTTTACTTTTACAGGACTGTTTGCAGAACTTAAAATAGATGAAAACTACGTATTTTATGGTAACGTAATAGATAATCCTAAATATGGTATCCAGTATAAAGTAAATAAATATGAAGTTATAATGCCAGAAGATAAAGATGGTTTAATCATCTTTTTATCAAGTGACATATTTCCAGGCGTAGGAGAAGTAACAGCTAAGTTAATAGTAGAAGCTTTAGGAGAAAACTCTTTAAACAAAATAATGGATAATTATGAAAACTTACTTGTTGTACCTAAAATGACGGTAAAAAAAGCAATTGATATTCAAAAAAGACTTCTTAAGTATAACGAGAGCTTTGAAATAGTTGTTTATTTAACAAATTTTGGTTTTTCAATGAAAGATGCACTTAAAATATATAATCATTACTTAGAAGACACGGTAAGAGTAATAGAAAATAATCCGTATGAACTAATAGATACGGTAGAAGGAATTACTTTTTTAAAAATAGATAATTTAAGAAGCAAAACCAAAATAGAAGAAGATGACGAGCGAAGAGTACTTGCTTTAATTATTTACGTAATTAAAAACGCATGCTTTCAAACTGGTGATACATATCTTGATTTAAACACCATTTATAATGTGGTTTGTAATTATGTGGGTAAAAAAGTATCACAAGAAAAATTAGAATACTATTTATTAGAATTAAATAGTTTGGGTAAGATAATAATAGAAAATGATAAATACATGCTATCTTTATATTACAAAGATGAAAGTTACGTAAGTGAAAAAGCTTACTATATGACAAATAAAAAAGATGCACAAATAAAAGAAATTGACTTAAAAATAGAAAAGCTAGAAAACTTCTTTGATATAAAGTATAATGATGAACAAAAAATGGCTATTAAGCAAGCTTTAATTAAAAATTTTTCCATTATAACAGGAGGTCCTGGAACAGGAAAAACAACCATTATTAAAGGAATTTGCCAGCTTTATAAAATGGTAAGTGGATACTTTCCTGATAAGTTAAATGAGAAAATGGTTCTTTTAGCACCTACCGGACGAGCTGCAAAAAGAATGAGTGAGGCATGTTCTTATAAAGCATCAACCATCCATAGGTACCTAAGGTGGAATAAGGAAACCGAAGAGTTTGGCCTTAATGAACGAAGTAAGTCTAACGCAGAGTTTGTTATAGTAGATGAGGTAAGCATGATAGATATTGATTTAATGGCAAATTTATTTAAAGCGTTAAAAGCTGATGTAAAAATAGTTTTTATTGGAGACTATAACCAATTAGAAAGTGTAGGTCCTGGAAATGTTTTAAAAGATTTAATTGAATCAGACATGATAAACACCATTTTCTTAAAAGAAATATACAGGCAAGAAGAAAACTCTTTTATAACAACGCTTGCTTATGAGGTAAATAACGGGGAGTTGGACGAAGAATTTTTAAATAAAAAGTCTGATTATAACTTTATTAAATGTGATTCATCATGCGTGTTAAACGCTTGTAAAGACGTTTTAAAAATGGCGATAGATAAAGGTTATGACATTAAAAACGTACAAGTTTTAGCACCTGTTTATAAAGGAGTAAACGGAATAGATAACTTAAATAAAATTTTACAAAACGTTTTTAATCCGCCGAGTAACAATAAAAAAGAAATTCATGATTTAGACGTAACATATAGAGAAAAAGACAAGATTTTACAATTAGAAAACATGCCTGATGAAAACGTTTTTAACGGCGATATTGGCTTTATTGAAAAAATAGAAAATAACGAAATAACGGTTTATTTTGATGGTAATAAAGTAAAATATACTAAAAAAGATTTTAAAGCTATTAAACATGGTTATGCAATAAGCGTTCATAAAGCTCAAGGTAGTGAGTTTGACATCGTTATAATGCCAATTGTTAAAGAATACTATTACATGCTTTATAAAAAACTTGTTTATACGGCAATAACTCGTGCAAAAAAGTCTTTAATATTAATAGGAGATCCTGCATGCTTTTCAAGGGCTGTTTATAACACTGGAGTGCGCACTCGAAAAACCAATTTAAAAAACATGCTTATTAAAAACATTTCATAGTATAGATAAAAAAATTATTTACATACTAATAATGGCATTAATAATTATGCCACTTTCATATTTTTTAAGCGGAAGGTGATATAAATGAAAGCATTAAATAATCTTGGTTGGATGCTTTTAGGTGTTGCCGTAGGTTCAGGTGCATTTTATTGTTATAATGAATGTCAAACTAATGGTGGAATAAAGCAAACAATAAGTAAGGTTAAGAAAAACGCTTCAAAAAAATTAGAAAATATGATGGAACAGTAGTTCTTAATTAGAGGACTGGAAAATAGTAATTAAACAATTACTATTTTTCTTTTAATAAAAGCATATACAAATTTTTAAAAATATTATAAAATAGTAATGTAAATAAAAGAGGTATTTTTATGGAGTATTTAAATATTAAAAAAAATAATTCGGCTTTATCGTTTGATGTTGAATTAATCGGACCGGTAATTGCTAAACTTATTTCATATAAAGAAAAAGAAAAATATGATTTTTATGTAGCTAAGTATAAAGCTAACATATATTTATCAGAAGATGAAACTGAATATGATTTTATATCAAATGTCTTTAATGCTTACTTAATAAATAAATCTAGTAATGTGTTTAATTCATATGAAGAAACCTATTTAAATGATGATAACATAAATATACTAAGTGAGGATCCGAATATAATAGTATTAAAATTGGAGCATAATGGTGTTTTTAAAGATAAAGATGACTATCAAAAAGTATCATTTTATAATAACTTAATTAATAAAAACACTATGGCTAATCTTAATAAATATTCATATGTATATGATTTTATTAATTACATAACAAATTATATAAATGAAAGTGATAAAACTAATTTAGATGATAAAAAACTAGATGAACTGTTAGATGAATACATAAATAAAAACATATCAATGAAAAAGATTAAAAAAAGTATTTAAATGGAGGTAAAAATGGAAGGAAAAATTAAAAGAAGTTTTAACACATCACTTGCTATATCAATATATTTGTAATAATTGGTTTATTTTTATTTATTAAACCAGATGCTACAATATCAATTATTTCATACATAGTAGGAGGATTTTTGCTGCTAGTTGGACTTGTTAACATTTACAAATATTTTACATCAGAAAATAAATTAAATGTTTTTAGTTTTAATTTAGCATATGGTGTATTACTTATAATAGGAGGTATATTTTTAATAATTGATACAACTATATTTGCCAAGGTGTTTAACGTAATACTTGGTATTTGGATTATTATAAATAGCGTAACTAAGTTTCAGTATGGAATCATTTTAAAAAGAGCGGATAACAAGGACTGGACTTATACTTTTTTGGTATCAATTCTTATGTTTTTATGGGGAATTACACTTTTGATTAATCCGTTTAAATCCGCTCTTACCATAACACAAATAATAGGGGTCTTTATAATAATTTACGCAGTTCTTGATATAATTGATAACTTTATAATAAGAAGAAACATAACTGATGTTTTAGATGTTTTTAAAAAATAAATAAGAAATTGCATATATTAATTTATTTATGATATAATAAAGACATATTTAAATTGTTGATGAAAAATAAGTAAAATTACATTTACTTTTAAAGAGAGTTATTGGTTGGTGTGAAAATAACAAAGGATGTGGTTTGAAGCTGTTTTCGGAATGTGATTAATAATCACCGGTTTAAAAGCCGTTATCTAAAATCAAGCAAAAAAATAGGATGGTACCACGGATATGTTCGTTCCTAACGAAAGGATCTGGTACCTTTTTTAATAGGAGGATATTATGGAGTTAAAAAAGAAAAACCCAGTAATTTTTATTGTATCTGGAAAAGCAAACGCAGGGAAAGATACAACTTGTGAACTTATCGATAATTACGTTAAATTAAAAGAACTAACGCCAGTTAATTTACAGTTTTCATCTTATATTAAGATGTATGCAAAAGTAATATCTGGTTGGAATGGAGAAGAGGATACCAAACCTAGAAGTTTATTACAACAATTAGGGACTGATATCATAAGAAAAAACATTGACAACATGTTTTTCATAAAAAGAATAATTGGAGATATAATGGTTTATTCTTATTATTGTGATGTTATAACAATAAGTGATGCAAGACTTCCAGAAGAAATAAACTCTATTTATAACAGTTTTAAAAACGTAGTTAGAGTAAATGTTACAAGACCCGGTTTTAACAACAATTTAAATGCTAAAGAAAAAAAACATTTAACTGAAACAGCCCTTGATGATTATCATGATTATGATTATGAAATAGTAAATGATGGTACAATAGAAGAGCTAAATGAAAAAATAATAAAAATGGTAAACGAGGTGTTATAAATGAAAAATTTAACAAGTAGTGAAATTAGACAAATGTTTTTAGATTATTTTGAAAGTAAGGGACATTTAATCGTTCCATCAGCTTCATTAATTCCAAAAGATGATCCTTCTATCTTATGGATAAATGCTGGTGTTGCTCCACTAAAAAAATATTTTGACGGAAGAGAAGTTCCTCCTAAAAGAAGACTCGCTAACTCACAAAAGTGCATTCGTACTAATGATATTGAAAACGTAGGAGATACTTATCATCATACTTTCTTTGAGATGTTAGGTAATTTTTCAATTGGAGATTATTTTAGAGATGAAGCTTTAGGATATGCTTGGGAACTTCTTACTAGTCCTAATTGGTACGGTATTGATAAAGAAAGGTTATATGTTACCGTTTATACAGATGATGATGCAGCGTATAAAAGATGGTTGGAACTTGGTGTTATTCCATCACACATTATTAAAAGTGATGAGAACTTTTGGGACATAGGTCCAGGTCCTTGTGGTCCAGATTCTGAAATTTTTTATGATAGAGGAGAAGAATATGATAAAAGAGGACCTGAGTTAATTGAAAAAGACATAGATAATGATAGATATATAGAAATATGGAATAACGTTTTTTCTCAGTATAATCATATTGATGGAAAAGAAAGAAAAGACTTTCCAGAACTTCCTCATAAAAACATAGATACTGGTATGGGACTTGAAAGATTAGTTTGTGTACTTCAAAATGGTAAAACTAATTATGATACGGATCTTTTTAGTCCTATTATAAAGAAGTTGGAAGAACTATCAGGAAAGAAATACACCGACCAAAGAGCTTTTAGAGCAATTGCGGATCACATAAAAACACTAACCTTCGCACTTTCTGATGGAGCATCATTTTCTAACGAGGGAAGAGGATACGTTTTAAGACGTATTTTAAGACGTGCATCACGTTTTGGAAGAACTTTAGGCATATATGAACCTTTTATGTATAAATTAACAGATAGCGTAATTGAAATCATGAAGGATGCTTATCCTTATTTAGCTGATAATAAAAAGATGGTAGATGATGCGATAAAAGCGGAAGAAGAATCATTTTTAAAAACTTTAGCATCTGGAGAAAAAAGGTTATCTGAGTTTATTAAAAACGGAAGTAAGATAACTGGATCTGACGTATTTAAATTATATGATACTTATGGTTTCCCTTATGAATTAACCGCTGAAATACTAAATGAACATGGTATAAAGATTAATAAAGATGAGTTCGATAAATGCATGCAAGAGCAAAAAACACGTGCAAAAGAAGCTAATAAAAACGCATCTGGTATGAACGTACAAGGTGATGTTGTAAACTTAAACGAAAAAAGTTTATTCGTTGGTTATGATACTTTAGAGTGTGATGGTAAGGTAATATTCGTTGGTGATAACATGGGAAATAGCGCTGACATTTACTCAGAAGGAATTGTTATTACTGATAAAACACCTTTTTATGCTACTATGGGTGGTCAAACAGGAGATATAGGATATATTACCGGTGATAATTTAAATGCCGAGGTTTTAAAAACCGAAAAAGCCCCTAATGGACAAGCCATGCATTTCGTAAGGTTAATTGAAGGGGATATAAACGTAGGTGATACCGTTCATTTAAGTGTTGATAAAGAAAGACGTTTTGCAATATGCCAAGATCACTCTGCAACGCACCTTTTACAAAGAGCATTAAAAGATGTTTTAGGTGATGAGGTGGAACAAGCAGGAAGCTATTTGGATGGATATACTTTAAGGTTTGATTTTAACTATAAAGGTGATATAACTGATGATGAGGTTATAAAAACAGAAGAAAAGGTAAACGAAATGATTAAGGCATGCTATCCTTGCGAAATAAAAGAAATGAAAAAAGAAGATGCCATAAAAATGGGTGCAACAGCACTTTTTGGTGAGAAATATGGTGACGTTGTTAGAGTAGTAAAATTCGGGCCATCAATCGAACTATGCGGCGGCACACACGTTACAAACACTGGTAACATAAGAAGTTTTGCAATTAAATCTATCGAGTCTAAAGGACTTAACGTATACAGAATAGAAGCAGTATGTGACACTAACTTAGAAATAGAGTTATTTGAAATGATAAAGCCATATAATGATGAGATGATTTTATTACTTAAAAAAGCTAAAAAAATAATAAAAGAAGCGGACGATAACGGAATTGATCTTTTATTTGACGTAAACATTTCAAACGAAAGACCAAAATGTTATAAAGATGTTTTAGAAAATAAATTAGAAGTTGAAACATTAAGAAAGAAAATTGCATTACTTGAAAAAGATTATGAAGAAAAGTTAATTGCAAAAGAAGTTTCAAACGTAAATACTTATTTAGACGAAAAGAAAAAAGGTATTTACGGGGATGTTTTAATTAAGGTATTTGAAAATAAAAGCATTAATATTTTAAAATCATTAGCAGGTGCTATTTCACCAAGATTAACTAATGGTGTGGTATTTTTGGTTAATAAAACGGACTCATCATTAAACTTTGTATGTAAAGTAAATGATGATTTAAAAGACAAAGTAGATGCTGGCCTTTTAGTTAAAGACGCGAGTAAAATTGCCGGTGGTAACGGTGGTGGTAGTAAAGTATTTGCGCAAGGCGGTGGAACTATTATTGATAAATTAGACATGATTTTAACGTATGTAAAAAGCAAAATAGAAAAAGAATAAAGAGGTACTAAAATGGCAAAAGAAGAAGTTTTAGATTTTGAAGAAAAACCTAAAAAGAAAAAACGAAGATTAAAAAAATGGGTTAGAATACTTTTAAGAGTAATACTTGTTTTATTCATTTTATTAATCGTTGGTATAATTGCATTAAGTTTTCTATTTAGTGCACCACAGTCAAAAAGTGAGGTTATAGAATTCACTATAGAAGAAGGCCAAACGGTATACCAGGTTGGAGATAAGTTAAAACAAGAAGGCATTATTAGAAGTGAGTTTGCTTATAAGGTATATGTTAAATTAAATAATGTAAATAGTTATAAAGCAGGAGTTTATAAACTTGATAAAAGTTATCCATTAAAAGACATAGTATCACTTCTTACTGGTGATTATTATAAAGAAGAAGGCACTTCAATTACTTTTAAAGAAGGTAAAAACATAAGACAAATTGCTAATGAGGTTTCTAAACACACAAATGTATCTGAAGGAGATTTTTTATCGGTTATGGAAGATGATAATTACATAAATGAATTAATTAATAAGTATTGGTTTTTAACTGATGATATTAAAAACGATGATATTTATTATCCATTAGAAGGTTATTTATTTCCAGAAACTTATAATTTTAATAAGAACGTAACTGCAAAAGAAATAATTGAAACAATGTTAGATCAAGAAGATGAGGTTTTAAGTAAGTATAAATCAAAGATAGATAGTAGTAGTTATAGTGTTCATGAAATTGTAACGCTTGCATCGCTGGTAGAACAAGAAGGTATTTATGATGATGATAGAAAAATGATCGCTGGAGTTTTTTATAACAGATTAAATGCCGGCATGTCACTTGGAAGCGATGTTACGACTTATTATGCTGCTAGGGTCGATTTAGGAGAACGTGATTTGACGTCTAGTGAAATAAACACTTATAATCCATATAACACAAGGGGTCCTGGTATGAATGGGAAATTACCAGTAGGCCCAATTTCAAACTTTTCAGAAACCTCACTTTCTGCTGTTTTATCTCCGACTGATAGTGATTATTATTATTTTGTAGCAGATAAATCAGGTAAAACACATTTTACAAGGACTTATGAAGAGCATCAAAAATTAGTAAATGAATTAAAAGAAGCAGGAAACTGGATAGAGTGGTAAAAAAAATAAAAAAATGAAATTTGTGAGTATGGAATATTTTGGTAAAAAAAGTGATTCAAAAAAAACGATTTTTCTTTAAGAAGAAAATCGTTTTTTTGTATGAAAAATCATGCAAAAATAGGTATTTTTAAGGTTTGCAAAGGATTTTGATATGTGATAGTATGCGTTTGAAGGAGGCAAAAAAATGTTGTTAAAAGAAGGTTATAAAATAGTTCCAATGATTTATGATAAAGTGTTTAAAGGGGTACTAACAAGTAAAGAAACAAGGGGTTACTTAACTAATTTAATAAGTAACATAACTGGAATAAAAAGGGAAGATTTAATAAATAACTTAGTGTTTAAGAATAATGAACAACAAGTAACTGGTGTAAGTGAAAAGAAAAAGATAACTGATATGGTAGTAGAAATAAAAGATTGTGTAATAAACTTAGAGATGAATAAAGAGTATTATGAAGGATTAATGGATAGGAATAATGAGTATATATCAAAGATAAGAGAAAGCATAATTTATGAAGGAGAAAGTTATAGTGATGTACCTAAAATAATACAAATAAACTTTGATAATTTTAATTATTATAGTCCAGATAAAAGGGTGGTAATAAAGTTTGAGATGAGAGATGAAAACGGACTAAAAGAAGGTGTAAACACGGAAAGTTATCATGTAATCTTGCCAAACGCAAAAGAAAAGTATTATAATGAAGGTAGCAAAGATGAATTGGTAAGAGAGTTGGTGATAATGATGGCAGAAAAAAACGAAGAACTAGAAAAATTAATACAAGATAACATGGAATTAAGAAAAGTAGGAGAAAAGATAGTAGAGATAAGTAATGATGAGAGACTTCAAGGATGGTATGATGAAGAAGAGCATCAAAGAAAAATAAGGAACTCACAGATGGAAAGTGCGATAAAAAAAAGTTGGAACAAAGGAAAGGCAGATGGGTTAAAAGAAGGAATTAAAGAAGGTAAAAAAGAAATAGCTAAAAATTTACTTAAAGAAGGCGTTGATATAAAAATCATTTCATCATCTACTGGTTTATCCATCAATGATATAAATAAGCTTAATAAATAATAAATAAAAATCATTAATTGATAAACTTTTATAAATTCATTGTTATATTGCTATTTATTTTGATTAATGGTAAAATATAAGTATCTTGTAAAAGATAGGAGTTGATAATATGTCATCTACAACTTATTTGTTTAACATTGAAAACATTAATGAAGCATTAGTTAAAGAAACAATTAAAGAAGTATGTGAGGCTTTAAAAGAAAGGGGATATAATCCGGTTAATCAACTTGTTGGATACTTAATGAGTGGTGACCCTGGATATATTTCTAACCATAAGGAAGCTAGAAATAAAATTCTTAAGATAGACAGAAGTAAAATTCTTGAGATATTAATAAAGGAATACTTAAATTAATGCGAATAGTAGGACTTGACTTAGGCACCAAAACGCTTGGTGTTGCAATAAGTGATGCAACTGAGACAATTGCAAGTGGGCTTACTACGCTTCGGTTTACCGAAAACAAACCAGTTGAGTGTTTAACTGATTTAAAAAAGATAATTGATGAGTATGACGCTAAGCTTATTGTTATTGGATTACCTAAAAACATGAATAATACACTTGGACATGCTGTTCAAAGAACAAGAGACTTCTCAAGTATTTTAAATGATAAGTTTAATATACCGATTGTAGAACAAGACGAACGATTATCTTCGGTTAGCGCAAACAACGTTTTGTTACAAGCTGACGTTTCAAGAAAAAAAAGAAAGTCCAAGGTGGATGAACTAGCGGCAACAATAATTTTGCAAAATTATTTAGATATAAGAAAGGGAATGAAAAATGGATAATAAAAACGAAGTAAAACAAGACAATACTTTTACAATCGTAAACGATAATGGAGAAGAAGTAAAATGTGAGATTTTATTTACTTATGAAGATGAAAAGACCAAGAAAAACTATATTGCATACACAGATAACACCACTGATGACGAAGGAAATACAAAAGTATATGCATCAATCTTTAATCCTAAAGAAGAGAATCCAGTTCTTCTTCCGATTGAAACTGATGAAGAATGGAAGATGATAGAAGGAATACTTTCATCACTAACTTCAAATGAAGAAAATAATTAATTAATTAATAAAAGGTGATATTAAATTGATTTTTATCACTTTTTTTTATATAATTATATCTAGATTTAATTAGTTAATTGGATGGTGGTAACTATGGATCAAGAATTTTTAATAAGAAAAATAGAAAAATATGCAGATCAAAAAGGAATCCCTATAATGGAGAAAGAAGGAATAGAATTCTTAACTGAGTTTGTTAAGTTAAATAAGGTTAAAAATATTTTGGAAATAGGAAGTGCAATAGGATACTCCGCTATTAAAATGGCTTTAGTAGATGATGATGTAACTGTTACAACGATTGAAAGGGATAAAGATAGATATATAGAAGCAGTAAAAAACATAAAAAAATTAAAGTTAGATTCTAGAATAACACTTATTTTTGCTGATGCTTTTGATTTTAATACCGACGAAGAATATGATTTAATTTTTATTGATGCTGCTAAAAGTCAGTATATCAAGTTTTTTAATAAGTTTTCTAAGAACTTGAAACCAAAAGGTTTTATTATAACTGATAATATAAATTTCCATGGTCTTACATACTCTGATAAAACTAAGTTATCAAAAAACTTAAGACAATTAATTACTAAAATCGAAAAATATATAGATTTTTTAAAAAGTAATAAAGATTTTAAAACTAGGTTTTTTGAAGTTGGTGACGGTATAGCTATATCAAGAAGAAGGCGTAAAAAATGAAAGAGATTTTTATAAAGGTAAACAAAGATAAAGATTTAACATACCCATGTGCTGGGTATGTTTTGGGTATAGATAAGTTTTCTTATCTTTTTGGAAAAACTTATAATATAAGTGAAATAAAAAAAATAAAAGAAAAATTAAAAGATAAAAAGATATTTGTATCTTTTAACAGAATTATATTTAATGATGAGATAGAAGAATATAAAAAAGCTTTAAAAGAAGTTGACGACTTAGGTTTATCTGGGATTATTATAGGTGATATAGCAGCTTTAACATATAATTTAAAAACTGATTTAATACTTGATCAAATGCATTTAAATAACAGTTATTACACAATTAATCATTATTATAATAATGGATGTAAAGGCATTATTTTAACTAATGATATTACATTAGACGAAATAAATGAAATAAGAAAAAATACTAAGGCAATATTATTTAAAGAGGTTTTTGGATATCCTCATTTATCAACTTCTAATAGACACTTAGTTTCTAATTATTTTAAGCACTTTAAGTTAAATAAAACTAATAGTAAGTATTACATGATAAATGAAGGTAAAAATAATTTATATTATCATGTTGTAGAAGATGATTTCGGCTGTCATATTCTTGGCGCTAATCCAATTAATTTATTAAAATATACTCCAAGTTTAAACGTGGATTATTTTATAATAGATGGATATCTAATCGATGACATAAAACCGGTTTTAGACGCGTTTTTAACTAAAGATGTTAGTAAAAGTGATGAAATAGATAAGTTATATGATTCTAACGCTGGTTTTATTAACAAAAAAACAATATACAAGGTGAAGAAAGATGAAAAATAAAAAGAAAGTAGAACTTTTAGCACCAGCGGGAAGTCTTGAAAAACTAAAGTGGGCAATAGATTATGGTGCAGATGCAGTTTACATCGGTGGTGTAAATTATTCTTTACGGGCAAACGCAAAGAACTTTACAATTGAAGAAATGAAAGAAGGCGTAAAATACGCTCATGAACATGTGGCTAAGCTTTACGTTACGGTTAACATAGTTTTTCATAATGAGGATGTAAATGGACTTAAAGAGTATTTAAAAAAACTTGCTGATATAAAAGTAGATGCAATAATTTTTAGTGATCCTTTAATTATTGATATAGTAAATGAAAACAAATTAAACTTAGAAATGCATTTAAGTACCCAAGCATCGGTTTTAAATAAGGATGCTGCTTTATATTATAAAAGTAAAGGTGTTACAAGAATAGTTTTAGCACGTGAGGCATCAAAAGATGACATTAAAAACATAATAGAAGATACTGGTATGGAAGTAGAGTGTTTTATCCATGGTGCAATGTGCACTAACGTATCAGGTAGATGCGTACTTTCCAATTACTTTACACTAAGAGATGCAAATCGTGGAGGATGTTGTCAAGTCTGCAGGTTTAATTTTGATTTGTTTGATGAAGATAAAAATAAAATATCAGAAGATCAAAATTTTTCCATCGCGCCTAAAGATTTATCGTTAGTAGACTACATAAAAGACATGATTGATATTGGTGTTTCATCATTTAAATTAGAAGGAAGAATGCGCTCGGTATACTACGTTGCAACAACCATATCGGTTTATCGTAAATTAATTGACATTTATAGTAGCAACATTGACGATAAAGAGTATATTATAAGAGCAAAGAAAATATTATATAGATGTGCTAACCGTGATGTTGCCGCACAGTTTTTTAATAAAAAACCAGGTGAAAATGAACAGTATTATTCTGGAAAAAGACAAGAAGATTCTAACCAAGATTTTTTAGGCATAGTATTAGATTATGATGATGTAAATAAAGAGGCTATAATAGAGCAAAGAAATTATTTTAAACCAGGTGATAAAGTAACTATTTTTGGCCCTGATAAAGATGATTATTCTTTTGTTATAAAAGAAATAAAAGATATTGACGGAAACATACTTGATGCTGCAAGGCATCCAAGAGAAATCATAAGAATTAATTGTTTAAAAAGGGTTAGTAAAAATGATTTGATGCGTGTCAACTTTTTAGATTGACAAATCCAAAAAAATGTAGTAACATGGTAGCCATGTTTAATTTATAGAGGTGATAGCTATGAAAAATAATACAAAAGAAATTTACTTAACTAGTGAGGGTTTTTTAAAGTTAGAAGAAGAACTAGATCACTTAAAGAAAGTGGAAAGACCAGACGTTATTAACGCGATTAAAGAAGCAAGAGCATTAGGTGATTTATCAGAAAACGCAGAATACTCATCAGCTCGTGAACGTCAAGGAAAACTAGAAGCTAGAATAAAAGAAATTGAGTATACTTTAGAGCATGCTACAATAATTGAAAATAATAGTGATGGAAAGGTTTGCGTAGGTTCTGTTGTAACAATTAAATACTTAGAAGACGATGAGGAAGAAGAGTATACAATCGTTGGTACTAATGAAGCTGATCCATTTGAAAATAAGATTTCTAACGAATCTCCAATCGCACTTGCCGTTATGGGCAAAAAAGAAGGAGACGAAGTCCAGGTAGACTCTCCAAACGGTAGTTTTGATATAAAAATATTAAAGGTAGCTTAAGGCTATCTTTTATTGTTGTATGATAAGGCATTGACAAGATCAAAAAAAATGTTATGATATAAGTCATTAAAAAGAGGGGGATAATATGAAAAGTAAAGATAAAATAAAACTAAGAATATATGAAGATGAAGTAAAAAATATGCCTAAGAAGGAAATTGTAAATCAAATAAGAAGAAAATATGATTTAAAAGATTTATATGACACAGGTAATGATTTTGCTACGACGCTTATAGCTGGAGGCGTTGTTTCTGCCGCTGCTGCTGTACTTTTTGGAATTACAGATTGTTCTGATGCATGTGCCATAACTTCTATTATAGCCGCAGGTGTAACTCCTGTAGGTATAGGTATTAACATGCATTATTCTAAGAAGGATGAGATAAATAATAGATATTTAGATGTATTATTTAATTATGTTGATAGTGATGAAGATAAAAAAGAAAAAGATAACACAAAAACATTAAATAGCTAGTTTGATAGCTATTTTTTAATACTTTGGAATTAATATACTTGATTAAGGAAAATAAATAAGTTATAATACTAATTGTTTTAGGAGGAATTAATATTTATGGCAGAAAAAAAAGAAACTAAAGAAAAAAAAGCTAAAAACATTCATGAAATTAAAATAGAAATTAAAGGCGATGAATGGGCTAAAAAATTAGATGACGCTTTCAAAAAAGAAGTTAAGAAAGTAAAGATAGATGGTTTTAGACAAGGTAAAGCACCAAGAAACATTTATGAGAAAAAGTATGGTAAGGCATCACTTGTTGTTACAGCAGTTGATGATTCTATGAACGAAGCATATCAAGAAGCATTAAAAAAGTTTAATGATATGCCAATTGTTCAACCTACCGTTGAAATTGAAAAGGCTAATACAGATGGTGTTATATATAAGTTTACGTTTACAACAAAACCAGAAGTTAAAATAAATAAATACACTGACTTAGGTGTTAAAAAAGATGTTGTTAAAGTAACTAAAAAAGACGTTGATAACGAAATTGAAAACTTAAAAAAACAATATGCTGATTTACAAGTAAAAGATGGTGCTATTGAAAATGGTGATACCGCTATAATTGATTTTGAAGGATTTATGGATGGTAAGGCATTTGAAGGTGGAAAAGCTGAGAACTACTCACTTGAAATTGGTAGTAATTCATTTATACCTGGTTTTGAAGATGCTTTAATTGGTCTTAAAAGTGGAGATGAAAAAGATATCGATTTAACTTTCCCAAAAGATTATCATGCTGAGGATTTAAAAGGTAAACCAGTTACTTTTAAAGTTAAAGTTCATGAAGTTAAAACTAAAGTATATCCAGAGCTTGACGAAGAATTCTTTAAGGATTTAGGTTTAGATGATGTTAAGACTAAAGAAGATTTAGAAAAAACAATTAAAAAAGCTATGACTGATCAAAAAGAATACGAAGCAGAAAACAAATACGTTGATGAGTTATTTGATGCTTTATTAAAAGAAACAAAAGTTGAAATTCCGCATGAACTTGTTCATGAAGAAATAGATAGAATGGTAAAGGACTATGAAGAAAGACTTAAAATGCAAGGTCTTACTTTAGAACAATTCTATAAGTTCACTAATTCAAACGAAGATGCACTAAAAGACCAAATGCATGAAGAAGCTGAAAAACGTGTTAAATTAAGATTTGCAATTGATGAAATAATTAACTTAGAAAAAATAGATGCAACCGATGAAGAAGCAGAAAAAGACGCCGAAGAAAAAGCTAAAAAGCATGGTATGGATAAAGATGAATACATTAAAGCATTCGGCGGATTAGAAATGCTTAAGTATGATATAAAAGTACAAAAAGTATTAGATATATTAAAAAAGTAAGAAACGCTTAAAAAAGTGTTTCTTTTGTTATTGACATATTTAATAAAGATGTTAGTATATAAAACAAAGAAATGAGGCTTATTATGAAAAATGATTGGTATAATATACTTGGTTTAGAAGATAGTAAAAGTATATCTAACGTAAATGTTAAAGTGTTATTAGACGAGTTTTTTAAAAAGTTTATTTTTATAAGATTTAATAAAGATGGTAACATAATTGTTTTATATACAAAAGATAAGAAAGAATATAAAGTAACGGTTAATAAAGAATTTGATAAAGAAAAATTCCGTTTGGGTGAAATATGTGGTTTGTCGCTAATTTTAAATGTAAAAAATGGTGATGAACTTATTCAAAATAAACTAATTGTTAAAGTTGATAACCCACATTGTGTTTCTTATAATATAACTTTTGAGCGTAAAAATGTTTTAGAGCATAATAAATCATCATATTTTCAATTGAATAAATCTAAATTAAATTATTACAAATCATATGAAGATAAAAAAGAAAAGGCAAAAGCCTCAACTGACGTTTTTTACATAGACAAACAAGTTCAAACAAGTCATTTATTACCAGATACTACTTGCATAACAAAGATAGAAAAAGAATCTGATGATAATAAATTAGAAAATTACTTATGCATTCAAAAAGAAATAATTCATGATAAAGAAACCAGTTTTAAATCGAATTTACCTATTGTTTATCTTTTACTTGATGAACATAAAGAGTTTTTAAAAAAACATGATTACGAGGATAAAGATCTAAAAAATAATGCTAGTAAAACGTATAAAATTGGTTTTTAAAAGAGCCAATTTTTTTCATAAATTTCCAAGTATAATTTAATTAATATTCTTGACTTTTAGTTATCTTGTTTTTATAATAAAAGATAAAATTTATGTTTGTGTTGAAGGGAGAAGTTTTATGAATAAAAATGAATTACCAGTTATACTTTTAAGAGGAATTATAGTTCTTCCTTATGCTGAACTTAAAATAGATTTAATAGATGAGTTAGATACTAATATTATAGATATCGCAAGTAATAATTATGATGGATCAGTGCTTTTAGTATCTCCAAAAAATTACTTAGAAGAAAGAATTGAAATATCAAAATTACCTAAATTAGGAGTAATAGGGAAAATAACTAAGAAAACCATTTTACCTAATGGTTGCACTCGCGTTACGATTGAAGGTGAAAAAAGAACGGTAATAGATGGTTATTTTCCATATAATGAAGCATCTGGCGTTTTTCTAGCAAATGTATCAGTGCCAACTAAGTATGCAATTGAAGCATCAGATGAAGAGGCTTTAGTAAGAAAGTTAAAGAACGAACTTGAAAATTATATTAATAACGTTCCTTATGCATCAAACAGCATTTTAAGCGCAATAGATGATATAAAAACGGTAAGTCATTTAGCGGATGTTGTTGCTAATTACATGCCGATTTCTTTTGAAAGAAGATATGATATTTTAAATACCATAAATCCTTATACACGGGTTATGATGTTATTAGAAGATATACAAAGAGAATTAGACGTGTTTGAAATAGAAAAGAAATTAGATAACAAATTAAAAAAAGAAATGGATAAAAGTCAAACCGAATACATCTTAAGAGAAAAAATAAAATTAATAAAAGAAGAATTAGGAGATATTTCATCAAAAGATGAGGAAGTAGAAGAACTAAGAAATAAAATAGATAAGTTAAAAGCTCCAAAAAACATTATTAAAAAGTTAAAAAGAGAACTTAAAAAATATGAATCAACTCCTAGTGCTTCACCTGAGGTTGGAATAATAAGAAATTACATCGACGTACTTGTTAAACTTCCTTGGAATACGTATACGAAAGATAACGAGGATTTAAAAAACGTTAAAGAAGTACTTGATGCTTCACACTATGGACTTTTAGACATAAAAGAAAGAATAGTAGAGTATTTAGCCGTTAAAAAAAGAAGTGCATCAGGTAAAGCTCCAATTATCTGTTTTGTTGGTCCTCCTGGTGTTGGTAAAACATCTCTTGCAAAATCAATTGCAAACGCGATGAAAAGAAAGTTCGTTAAAATATCAGTCGGTGGTGTTAATGATCCAGCTGAAATAATTGGTCACAGAAGAACTTACATGGGAGCAAATCCAGGTAGAATAATTAACGCACTTAAAAAATGTGGCTCTAATAATCCGGTTTTCTTAATTGATGAAATAGATAAGATGACCAAGGATATAAAAGGGGATCCAGCAAGTAGTTTGCTTGAGGTTTTAGATCCAGAGCAAAATGATAAATTTTATGATAATTACGTTGAAGAGCCATACGATTTATCTAAGATAATGTTTATTTTAACCGCAAATTACATAGATCAAATACCTTTAGAGTTAAAAGATAGATTAGAAATAATTAACTTATCTAGTTATACTGAATATGAAAAGTTATTTATCGCTAAGGAGCATTTAATTCCACTTGCTTTAAAAGAATATAAATTAGATAATAACGCTATTAAGTTTTCCGATGATGTTATTCTTAAAATAATTAGAAATTATACTAAAGAAGCAGGCGTTCGTGAACTTGAAAGAGTAATTAATAAAGTAATTAGAAAATATGTTAAAAAAATGATTGAAGATAAAAAAGATACCTTAAACGTTAAGGTAACAGATAAGAAGTTAGAGGAGTTTTTAGGTAAGTTAAAATATGAAGATACAAGTATTTTATCAACCGATGTTAAAGGGGTTGTAAACGGACTTGCCTATACTTCATTTGGTGGAGACATTCTTCCTATAGAGGTAGTTACTTATCCATCTAAAGAAAGTGTTAAAATAACCGGTAATTTTGGTAAGGTAATGAAAGAAAGCGCTGAAATAGCACTTGGTTATATTAAGTCTCATGCAAAAGAGTTAAAAATTGATTTAACTAAGTTAGATGATGTATGTATTCACATAAACGCAACAGAAGCTGCTATTCCAAAGGATGGTCCATCAGCAGGAACGGCACTTACAACTGCTATAATAAGTAATTTAACTAATAAGGTTGTTGATAGCACTTATGCAATGACTGGCGAGATGACTTTAACTGGTAAGGTTTTGCCTATTGGAGGATTAAAGGAAAAAGCAATAGGAGCTTATAAAGCAGGTGTTAAAACGATAATTATTCCAAAGCAAAACGAACATGACGTAAGTGATATACCAAAAGAAATACAAAATAACATTAACATAATAATGGTTGATAACTATAGTGAAATATATAATGAAATATTTAAGAAAAGTAAGAAAAGTTAACATTTTCTTATTTTTTTTTCATATCATTTATTGAAGGAGAGTTATGATATGAAAAGAATAATACCTTTTGTTAAAGACATAAGTTTTGATACTAAAATATCAGAAATAACTAGTATTGCTTTAGAACATAATTTAAAACTAGAAAACGATGATTCAGTTGTTGGAGAATTTACTATAAGTGGTAAATATAAAATAAATGAAGTGAGTATTAATGAACAAGATTTTGAAAAAGAAATACCATTTGATATAACCTTAGATGATAAATATGATTCTAGTAAAGTAAAAATAGACATTGATGATTTTTATTATGAGGTTGTAAATGATGAATATTTAAGAATTCATATTGATGTTTTAGTAGATAACTTAGTTTATAAAGAAAATAATAATCAAATAAAAGATGATAAGAAAGAAGAGAAAAAAGAAGATTTTATAAGTCCAGATATTAATTTAGAAGATAATAAAGAAAATGAAACTAGAGAAATTGGGGATGATGATATAATGAAAGATAATAATGGTTCATCTTTGGTTATGAATGATGTAAGTGATGCATCTTATGATGCTGAAATTAATTTAAATAAAGAACAAAATTCTGAAAAAAGAGAAAACATGGTAAATGATTTATATGATAATTTTGCAAATGAAAAAGATAATTATGTAACTTATAAGGTACACATAATAAGAGAAAACGAAACCATAAATGATATAGAAGAAAAATATAACGTTGCAAAAGAAGAATTAGAAAAATACAACACGCTAGATAACATAGTTATTGGAAGCAAAATAATAGTTCCTTTATCAAATGAACAGAATGATTAAAGATGCGTTAAGAAAAGTAACAAAAAACGCGCAACGTTATGAATTTTATAAAAACGCGGTAGTATTTATTGATGATGAACGTAAAAAACATGTTTGTAAGGAAAATAAAAATAATATTTTACAATTATATAATTATTTAAATTCAAGAGGTTTTAATTATTTACCAAAACTAGAATATTGTAATGATGATAGTTATGTTTACGAATTTAAAGAGGATATAAAGACCCCTGATGAACAAAAAATGAGCGACTTAATTAAATTAGACGCTCTTTTGCATAATAAGACGGTTTATTATAAAGATATATCACTAGATGAAGTAAAGGAAATATATGAGGATTTATCAAAAAAAATAGAAGATACATATAAGTATTATGATGAATTAATAAACTTAATAGAAGAAGATGTATATTATTCGCCAAGCGGTTATATGTTAGCTAGAAATTGTTCTTCTTTGTTTTCATGTTTGGAATTTTGTCGTCATGAGTTAGAAGATTGGTATTCCATTATGCAAAGTAAAACTAAAAAAAGAGTTGTTTTGCTTCATAATAACTTAGATCCAAGCCATGTTATAAGAGGCCATGATAACGTTTTAATAAGCTTTGATAAAGCTAAAAGAGATTTACCAATATATGATTTCATCAATCTTTATAAAAGAATGTATGATAAATATGATTTTAATGAATTATATAAGGAATATAATAAAATTTTCCCACTTCTTGATGAAGAAAAAAAACTTATGTTTATAATTTTATTTCTTCCGGATAAAATAGCTTTTTCAAATAGTGAAATGAAATCCACCATAAACATATCTAAACTATGTAATTATTTAGTTACAACAGATAAGTTATTTATGGAAAATGAGGCAAAACACGCCGAAGAACAAAATCATTAGATCAATAAATAATAGAAACACCTGAAATCTTGAACATAAAATTAAAGTTACAATAGCTTGATAAAACGTTATAAAACAAAAAGCAATAACTAAAATAACAAATTTTGTTATGCCTTTTGTAAACAAGTTATTAAAGCGCATGACAATCACCTTTACCATATTATATGAATGTTTATTTATTTTGCTAACCATATTTTAACTAAAATATGGTTTTTTTTAATAAAAAATGTTATTATATAGTAAGAATAGGAGCGTGTTATAATGCTTAATAATAAAGGTTTTGCCGTCACTACTATTTTATATACTTTATTAATTGCATTTTTAATGTTTTTAGGAGCTGCTCTTGCAATGTTTTCAGCTTCAACAAGGGTAATAGGAAACGCGAACGATGATTTAATTAATGGTACGAAATTAAGCGCTCAACAAGTAATAAGTGATTGTTCAGGAGATAATAAAATAGATGATGCTGATGAGGCTTGTTGGAATACATCGGACATAATAGTAAAAATAAACAGTAGGTATGGCACCATGTATTGGCCAAGGAATTTTTGTACTAATTCTGATGGTACACTTGGTGGTTGTGATACAACCGGTGCATCAAAAGTAAATAACAATATTACCGTTTTGTGTCTAACATCTAAAACTGGTACAGATTATGGTAATTGTGATGGAATAAATATATTAAATATGTCGGGCGAAACAAGTAATGGTGATGAAAGTAAGAAGTTTTTATTAATAACAGATACGGTAACTAAGCAAGAGCAAACCTTAGATATTTATAACGTTTATGAATAAATTTTATTGATTAATAATAATATTTTTGATATACTATCATTATATTTTAAATGCTATAACCAAGAGGAGTAACTAAGTAATTTATTAAAGAGAGCCATAATTTGGTGCGATATGGTATAAATTTTTAGTGAAGGTAGCTTGCGAGCATATTTACTGAAACATTAGTAGGTAATTACGGTTAACCCCGTTAAAAGTTTTAAGAGTATACGTTTAACGTATAAATTAAGGTGGTACCGCGGTTATTTCGTCCTTATAGATGAAATAACTTTTTTCATATTTAAGGAAGTGATGATATGAGTAAAAAGGTAATAATAATATCTCCTTTAGATACGTCTTTTTCTGATATAGTTAATTATACTATAACGGATGATATGCAGCATCAAGATATAGCTTTGCAGTATGCATATAATTTAAAACTAAAAAATATATCTAATGGATATGATGATTTAGCATCTTTAAATTATGTCGTAATATTTGGTATAAATAATCAACTTGAAGTATATGCAGGAAAACAATTAAATGAAAATCAAGCGTATTTATTAAATGAAGTTATAAATAAGCTATATTTTTATTATAAAGATTTAAAAATAGAATTAGGTATTTTTGATGAAAACAAAAAAATTAATATAATTAATAAAACATACTCATCAATGAATGATTTAATAAAAGAAAATTATAATATAAAATTTGGAAAGGAAGATAATAATGCTAGAAAAAAAATATGATCATAAAGAAGTAGAAAAAGGAAAATATGATAATTGGGTAAAAAATAATTATTTTAAGGTTGGTGATTTATCTAAGGAAGCTTTTTCGATAGTTTTGCCACCACCTAACGTAACGGGTAAGCTTCATTTAGGTCATGCTTGGAACACGACCTTACAAGATATAATTATTCGTTATAAAAAGATGAATGGTTATGATGCTTTATGGCTTCCAGGAATGGATCATGCTGCTATTGCAACGGAAGTTAAGGTAGTAGAAAGATTAAAAGAAAATGGTATAAATAAGCGTGATTTAGGTCGTGAGGGCTTTTTAAAGAAGGCCTTTGAGTGGAAGGAAGAGTATGCTAAAACAATAAGAGAGCAATGGGGAAAACTAGGACTTGCACTTGATTATTCAAAAGAAAGATTTACGCTTGATGATGGTATGGCAAAAGCTGTTAAAAAGGTTTTTGTTGATTATTATAATGAAGGCATTATATACCGCGGTGAGCGTATCATAAACTGGGATCCGGTTCAAAAAACGGCCCTTTCAAATGAAGAGGTAATTTATAAAGACGTTGAAGGAGCATTTTACCATATTAAGTATTTTATAGAAGGGACAAATGATTATCTAGAAGTTGCAACAACTCGTCCTGAAACATTATTTGGAGATACTGCTGTTGCGGTTAATCCTAAAGATGAAAGATATAACAAGTTAATAGGTAAAAACGTTATTTTACCTATTGTTAATAAGTTAATTCCAATTATTGGTGATGAGCATGCTGATCCAACATTTGGAACTGGTGTTGTTAAAATAACTCCTGCACATGATCCTAACGATTTTGAGGTTGGAAAACGTCATAATTTACCTTTTGTAGTTGTTATGAACGAAGATGCTACCATGAATGATAACGCAGGTATTTATGAAGGCATGGATAGGTTTTTATGCAGACAAAAACTTGTTTCTGATTTAAAGGATGCTGGACTTTTAATTAAGGTAAAGAAAATGATGCATAGCGTAGGACACTCTGAAAGAACCGGCGTTATGATTGAGCCTTATCTTTCAAAGCAATGGTTTGTAAAGATGGATGAACTTTCTAAGAAGGTTTTGGAAAATCAAAAAGATAAAGATAACAAAATTAATTTTGTACCAAAAAGATTTGAAAAAATCCTAAATAACTGGATGAGCAATTGCCATGATTGGTGTATATCAAGACAACTATGGTGGGGACATAGAATTCCTGCTTGGTACAAAGGTGATGAAGTGTTTGTTGGGATGAACGCTCCAAAAGGGTCTGGTTGGCATCAAGATGAAGACGTTTTAGATACTTGGTTTTCATCAGCTTTATGGCCATTTGCAACGCTTGGTTGGCCGGATAATACCGATGATTTAAAAAGATATTTTCCAAACGATGTATTGGTAACCGGTTATGATATCATCTTTTTCTGGGTATGTAGAATGGCTTTTGAATCTTTAAAATTAACTGGTAAAAGGCCGTTTAAAGATTGTTTGATTCACGGTCTTATAAGAGATAAAACCGGACGCAAGATGTCTAAATCACTTGGTAACGGAGTAGATCCAATGGACGTTATTGATGAGTATGGAGCAGATTCTTTAAGATGGTTTTTAACGACTAACTCAGCGCCAGGGCAAGATTTAAGATATGATGAGGACAAGGTAAAAGCAACTTGGAACTTTATTAATAAGATTTGGAACGCATCACGCTTTGTTTTAATGAATACTGAAGGTTTAAAAAAGTATGATCTATCATCTTTAACTACTAGCGATAAATGGATTTTAACAAAGTTAAATAAAACTATTAAAGAAGTTAGAAAAAACATGGATAAGTATGATTTTAACGTAGTAGGTGCAATACTTTATAAATTTATTTGGGATAATTTCTGTGATAATTATATAGAATATAGTAAGGTAAGTATTAATAACATATCTACTAAGTCTACTTTGATTATTGTACTTACTAGCATTTTAAAAATGCTTCATCCTTTTATGCCATACGTAACTGATGAAATATATGATAAACTTCATATAAAAGAATGTGAAAACATTATTTTATCAACTTATCCTAAGCATGATAAGAATTTAGTATTTAAAAAAGAAGAAGAGGAAATTGACGCTTTGGAAAATGTTATTGCAACACTTCGAAACGTTAAAAAGGAAAACGATTTACCAAAAGGTTTTAAATTAATAAATAATTTTAAAGATGAATACAAGTACATCATAGATAACAATAAAGACGTATTGACAAGATTATTAAAATGTGATATCATACTATCTTCTAATGAAGAAATGACGAAAATAGATGTTTCGTTTGCTTATGGAACGCTTACTGTTTTATATGTTGGAGTAAGCAAAAAAGATAACAAAGAATTATTGTTAAAGCAAAAAGATTCATTAGAAAAAAGTATAGAAAGAAGAGAAAAACTATTATCTAATACTGGTTATGTAAATAACGCCCCTGAGAAAATTGTTAGTGAAGAAAGAAAAAAACTAAGTGAAGAAAAATCAGAGTTAAAAGAGATATTAGATAAATTAAAATAAAGAAAGACTGAGGTGGTTTTGGATGAGTGGAACAAATTATATGGAGCAAACAGCAAGGGATGAAAACATAAAAAATAACAAGTCTATGGCTTTACATTATATTGAAAGTACTCCAAACATTGAATTTAATGATGAAAAAGAATTTATTTCGGTTCTTTTGGAACAAATAAAAGATGATACTGCATTACCTTATGTTGTGCGCGAAGAACTAGAAAAAGAATATGTAAAAAAGAGGGTTGAAAATCTAAAATTAGAAGGAGCTGCTTTAAAAGCTGCTACTTTACTAGATGAATTTGATAATGCGTTATGTTTATTTATTGCAAATGGTTTATTAGAAGTTACTGATAAAAAGTTTGATAAAATATACGTAAATGAAGATCAATTAAAAAGAATAAAAAATCATTACTTTAATGATAATGGTAAATCATATATAAAAGGTCCTAAAAAATAGGACCTTTTATCTTGCATAATAATCTATTTTGATATATACTTTACTTTGAAAAGGAGTATTTATAATGAGACTTAAACATAGCTTTTTTTATACGCTAAGAGAAAATGCAAAAGATGAAGAATCGGTAAGCGGTAATTTACTTACGCGTGCTGGAATGATAAAAAAAACCTCTTCTGGTGTTTATATGTATTTACCACTTGGTTATAAAGTAATGAAAAACATCGAAAAAATAATAAGAGAAGAAATGGAAAACACAGGAGCAGGAGAACTTTTAATGCCTGCTTTAATACCTGAAGAGGTTTATGTTGCTTCTAAAAGACGTGATGCTTTTGGTAGTGATATGTTTACTCTTAAAGATAGGTTTTCCAAAAATTATTGCCTTGCACCTACTCATGAAGAGTTATTTACTATCGCGGCGCAATCCAAGGTCAAATCTTACAAGGATTTGCCATTTAGTATTTATCAGATACAAGACAAATTTAGAGATGAACCTAGAAGCAGGTATGGACTTATTAGAGTAAGAGAATTCTTAATGAAGGATGCATATTCTTTTGATTTGGATGAAAAAGGACTTAATGATTCTTATAATGATATGTATAACGCATATAAAAAGATATTTGCAAGGCTTGGTATTGATTATAAAATAGTAAAGTCAGACACTGGTACAATGGGAGGCCTTTTATCAGAAGAGTTTCAAGCTATAACTGACATTGGAGAAGATAAGTTAGTTATTTGTGATGCTTGTGGGTATGCTGCTAATGCTGATATTGCAAAATGCACGCTTTTAACTAAAAAAACAGATGAAGAAATTAAAATAAGGGAGCTTGTTAAAACTCCATCTGCCGGAACGATTGAAGAGGTATCTAAGTATTTAGAAGAAGATAAAGAAAAGTTTGTTAAAACGTTAATATATAAAATAGATAATAAGTTTTATGCGGTGCTTGTAAAGGGAAACATGGAAGTTAATGAAGCAAAATTAAAAAAACTTTTAAAAGCATCAGAGGTATCTTTAGCAAGCGTAGATGAAGTAGAAGAAATTACCGGTGCTAAAATAGGTTTTGCCGGCCCAATCGGTCTTGATATTCCAATTATTTTAGATAATGAGATAATGAATATGAAAAACTTTATAGTTGGTGCTAATAAAACTGATTATCATTATAAAAACGCTAATTTAGAAGATTTTAATTATTTATTAGTAGCGGATGTAAGGTGTATAACAGAAGATGATTGTTGCCCTAAGTGTGGTAAGTCTCTTACTTTTAAAAACGGAATAGAAATAGGTAATACATTTAAATTAGGAACCAAGTATTCTAAAGACTTAGACTTATATTACTTAAATAAAGAAAACGAAAGCATGCCTGTTTGGATGGGATGCTATGGTATTGGAATAGGAAGGTGCATGGCATCTGTTGTTGAACAAAACAATGATGATAAAGGCATTATTTGGCCATATGAAATCGCTCCTTTTAAAGTTGCGATAGTAGTTGTTAACGTAAATGATGATGCTCAAAACGATGCTGCCAATTATTTATATGAGTCCTTAAGAAAGCAAAAAATATCAACTATTTTAGATGACCGTGATGAAAGAGCAGGTGTTAAGTTTAATGATATGGACTTAATTGGTATTCCTATTAGAATAACAATCGGAAATAAAATAAGTGAACAAGTAGTAGAAATTAAAAAAAGAAAAGATGTAGAATTTGAAGAAATTTCACTATATGATGCACTAGCAAAAGTAGAAGATATTTTAGACGGGGAGTAAAAAATAGCATAAATAATAGCAAAAAATGCTATTTTTTTAATTTTTTTTAAAATTTTTAGGGGAATTTTAAAAAAAACGGAGAATAATTATATTAGAGGGGTGTTTTTAATGGATAAAATACCATATGAAACTATTTTAGATATAAGAAAAAAAGCAAACATAGTAGATATTATTGCAAAATACATACCTCTTGAAAAAAGGGGAAAAAATTACTTTGCAATATGTCCCTTTCATGATGACCATAATCCTAGTATGAGTGTGTCAGAAGAAAAACAAATATATACGTGTTTTGTTTGTGGTGCATCTGGTAACGTGTTTAATTTTGTTATGAAGTATGAAAACGTTAGTTTTGTAAGTGCCGTTAAAAAAGTTGCAAGCTTTGTTGGAATAAATTTAGACGTTCAAGATGTAAAAGAAAAAAAAGAAGATAATACAAAGTATGATAAATATTATAAAATGTTTGATGTTGTAAACAAATATTATAAAAATAACATTAAAAGCGTATATGGTAAAAACGCTATTAAGTATTTGCATGAAAGAAAAATAAACGATGATATAATTAATGAATTTGAAATAGGCCTTTCATTAAATGATAATAGCGTAAGTAAACTATTACAAGAAAAAGGTTACGATAAAGATGAACTAATAGATATCGGTATTTGTGGTAATACTAATAATTATATGTATGATACTTTTCGAAACAGAATCATGTTTCCTTTGTGTAATTTAGATGGACAAGTTGTTGGCTTTTCTGGAAGGATATATAATGGTGAAAAGGAAAGCAAATACGTAAACTCAAAAGAATCGGTTATTTTTAAAAAGGGGCACCTTTTATATAATTATCATCGTGCTATTAACGAGGCAAGAGAAAAAAGACAAATAATTGTTGTAGAAGGTTTCATGGATGTAATTAGACTTTTTTCGGTCGGAATTAAAAACGTTGTTGCCTCTATGGGAACTGCTATTACTAAAGAGCATGCTAGTTTAATAAAAAAGTTATCACAAAACGTTGTTTTATCATTTGATGGTGATAAGGCTGGCGAAAAAGCTACGATAAGTGCGATTAAAGAATTTGAAAAAATTGGTATAACTCCTAAAATAATAAGGTTAGAAGATGATTTAGATCCTGATGATTACATAATAAAAAAAGGAAAAGATGCTTATCTTAACCATTTAAAAAACACTTTATCAGTAATTGATTTTAATTTAAAAATTAGTGAAGATAAAACCAATTTTAATGATTTTAATGAAGTATCTTCATTTGTTAAAGACGCGGTAACAGAGCTTGAAAAAATAAATGATAAAGTAATTTATGAATTAACATTAAATAAAATAGCAAAACAAACTGGTTTATCTAAAGAAACGATAGATGAGATGGTAGAAAAAAAACCAGCATCTAATGCATACATAATAGATAAAAGAAAGCCTCAAAAGAAAAATAAATATCAAAAGGCAGAAGAATACTTATTACATTATATGTTAAGAAGTAAAGATGCAATATTATTATATCAAGATAAAGTATCTTATTTACCAAATAAAAAACTTTCGATAATCGCGATGGAAATACTTGAGTTTTATGAAAAAAAAGGGTATATTAATGTATCAGATTTTACTTTGTTTTTGGAAGATAAAACTGATTTAATTAGTGAAGTTTTAAGAATTGATGATTTAGATTTGCCAGATAATGTTTCAAGAGACGTTCTTATAGATTATATTAAAACAATTGATGAGGAAATCTTAAATAATGAAATAAATAAGGTAAAAGATAAAATAAAGACAGAAACAAACGTTCAAAATAAAATTGAATTATTAGAAAAGTTAAGGGTATTAAAGAAAAGGGAGTGTAAATGATGAAAGAAATTAAAACATTTGAAGAAAGAAAAAACGAATTATTAAAAAAGGGTAAAGAAAAAGGAGTATTAACTTATGAAGAGTTAGCGGAAAGCCTAAAAGGACTTGATTTAGACGCTGATTCGCTTGATGAGTTATATAATGCTTTTCATGATAATAACATCGAAATTATTTCTGAGAATTTTGAGGATGAAGATAATGATGAAGATGAGGGTGATGCGTTAGTAATTGATGATTCATCACTACCTAAAAACGCAAGCATAAATGATCCTGTTAGAATGTATTTAAAAGAAATAGGTAAGATAAGTCTTCTTAGCTTGGATGAGGAACTTGCTTTATCTAAAAGGGTAGAACAAGGTGATGAGGAAGCTAAAAGAATACTTGCTGAATCAAACTTAAGACTAGTTGTATCAATTGCCAAAAGATACGTTGGAAGAAACTTATCGTTTCTTGATTTGATTCAAGAAGGAAACATCGGTTTAATGAAGGCGGTTGAAAAGTTTGATGCATCTAAGGGATATAAGTTTTCTACTTACGCTACTTGGTGGATAAGACAAGCAATTACTCGTGCAATCGCTGACCAAGCAAAAACAATACGTGTTCCGGTTCATATGGTAGAAACAATAAATAAATTAAAAAGAATACAGCGTCAGTTAACACTTGAGCTAAACAGGGAACCTACCGAAGCAGAATTAGCTAAAAAAATGGGTACAACAGAAGATAAGGTAAGAGAAATATTTAAGATCTCACAAGATCCGTTATCACTAGAAACACCAATTGGAGAGGAAGATGATTCTCACCTAGGAGATTTCTTGAAGGACGAAAGCTCAATGAGTCCAGAAGAATATGCAATAAATGAAGTTTTAAAAGATGAAATTGAAGATGTTTTAAGTACTTTAACTCCTCGTGAAGAAGAAGTATTAAAACTACGTTTTGGTCTTCATGGTGGAACTTGTCACACTCTAGAAGAAGTAGGAAATATGTTTGGTGTTACTCGTGAGAGAATAAGACAGATAGAAGCTAAAGCACTAAGAAAGTTAAGACATCCATCAAGATCTAGGAAGTTAAAGGATTATTTAAGTGATTAATGTAAAGTTATCAAAAAGATTAAAAGACATCGCAGACTTGGTCGATAAAGACTCAAAAATAATCGACGTTGGATGTGATCATGCACTACTTGATATTTATTTATTAAAAAAAAATATAATAAAAAAAGCCATTGCATCAGACGTAAATGAAGGAGCTTTAAATCAAGCTAAAAGAAATATTAAATTACATAACGTAAAAAAAATTAGTGTAAGATTATCAGATGGTCTTAATGATTTAAAAAAAGAAGATGATATAGATACAATCGTTATATCGGGTCTTGGAGATAAAAAAATAATTGACATTTTAAATAATGACAAAGATAAGTTAAAAGATATTAAATTGATTATTATTCAGTCTAATACCAATCCTTATAACGTAAGACGCTATTTATCTTTAAATGGATATAAGATAGAAGATGAAAAGCTAATATTAGAAAATAATATTATATATACGATAATCAAATTTAAAAAGCAGTTTAAAAAATACAGCAAAAAAGAACTTTTCTTTGGCCCAATATTATTAAAAAACAAAAATGATTTATTTAACAAAAACATTCAAAATATAATTGATAAAAATAATAACATTTTAAAAATGTTACCTAAAAGAATGTTTATAAAGAAAATTAAAATAAAATATAATAACATAAAATTAAAAAAGGAAATGAAATAATAATATTTTCATTTCCTTTTTTATAAGAAGAAAGTTGGATTTGGATAATCATCTATGTTATTTTGTGAAGTTTTATTTTCATTTATATTTTCTTTTATGTCTTCGTTTTTAATCTCTTTTTCATTTACACTGTTTATTTTAGTAAACTCCTTTCCGATTTTACCTAACGTTTTAATGTTTTTAAAAACCGGTTTTATTTGATAATATAATGGTATTGCTTGATTTACTACGTTAAGTGTTTTCTGAGCGTTTGATAAAATCGAAGATAAATTGATTTTACTAAGTAAAGAGCTGAGTTTAAAACCATTATGACCGAGTGTTGATGCACTAGATAAAGCACCTGCACTAGGCGCTATTTGAGAAACGGCATTTGGAATCATATATGGAATTTGCCCGTACATAAAATCACCTCTATAATAATATATGTGGCATTTTAAAATGGATTAACATTATGGGTTAAAAATAACTATTTTATTTGTTAAAAATATAAGAATCTATGATATAATTATTTTATAGAATAGGAGGGTGTTTATGAACGCATTAGATATTATATTATTGCCGTTTGTGTTTATATATAGAGGTTTTATATCCGTTATTTTACTTCCTTATTACTTTGTTTTAGGAATATTAAAATTATTTGGATACAAAGGTAAAAAACAAAAAAATACCATACCACAAGTAAAATCTGGTGAAAAAGTAAAAGTGGTAAAAGAGGTAAAATCGGCTTATGATGTACCTGTTGCACCCGTTAAAAAAGTTGATCCAAACAAAATTGAAGAAGAAAAAAACAAGTCAAAATTAAAAAGACAAAAAGAATTTGAAAAACTAGTTCAAAAGGCAAGGCAAGAAGAAGCCAAAAGGATAAAAGAACAAGAACGAATTAGATTAGAAAATGAAAAAAGAGAAAAAGAAAGACAAAAAAAAGAAGCTGAAAGAAGAAAAAAAGAAGAAGCGTATGAAGCTTTAAAAGACAAGAAAAACGCCCAGTTAAGACAAAAGGGAGTCCCAGTTACTTTTTCTGATAAATTAAAGGCCTTTTATAAAAAGCTAACGTTTAGCAAAAAAGAACAGCTAGAACTTGAGGCTAAAAAAGCGGTGTTAGATGAACAGTTTAAAGATAAAGAAAATCAGCAACAAAGATTATCTAAAGCTTTGTTATTTAATTATGTTGCTCGTAACCCGGACGGAGAAATAGAAAAAGGTAGTATAGAGGCTTTATCAAGGGTTGATGTACATTCGTTTTTACTAGCAGAAGGTTATGAAGTATATGATATTACCGTTGCAAAAAGAAAAAGAGAATTAGTAACTTATAAAATGAAAAGAAGTAAGCTTATATTTTATTTATCTCAGTTATCGGCTTATTTAAAGTCTGGTATTGCACTTGCGGATGCTGTTAAAATACTTGATGATCAAGCTAATAAGACCAATGAAAAAAAGGCATGGCGTGCGGTATATTATGATTTATCAATGGGTGATGTTTTATCTGTTGCAATGGAAAAAAGAAAAGATACTTTTCCTAAATTATTGATAAACATGATTAAAACTGCTGAAATGACCGGTAATTTGCCTGAGACCTTAGATGATATGGTTGATTATTATACCGAAGCAGAATCAACAAAAAAACAAATGAAATCAGCGATGATGTATCCCGTTATCGTAACTTGTTTTGCTGCGGTTGTTATTACTTTTATATTAATGTGGGTTGTACCTCAATTCGTTGATATTTATGCTGATTTAGGAAGTGACATTCCTACCATAACTAAAATAGTAATTGCAATAAGTGACTTTCTAAAAAATTATTTAATGTATATTTTATTGGTAATAATAGTCCTTATTTTACTATTCTTATATTTATTTAAAAACGTTAAAGCGTTTAGAAGAACCGTTCAAGAGTTTGCAATGCACCTTCCTGTTTTTGGAAATATAATAATATATAACGAGGTAACTATTTTTTCAAAAACGTTTGCTAATTTAATAAATCACAATGTATTCATAACCGATTCAGTTGATGTTTTAAGTAAGATAACTGATAATGAGGTGTATAAAAAACTTATTTATGATACCGCTAAAAACCTTACTAAAGGTGAACCTATTTCAAAGGCTTTTAAAGATCACTGGGCTTTTCCTAACATAGCGTATCAAATGCTTATAACAGGAGAAAAAACAGGTAGGCTAGGCCCTATGATGGAAAGAGTATCTAATTATTATCAAGAACAACATCGTACCATTATTAATCAAATGAAAACCTTAATTGAACCTGTTATGATTGTAACACTTGCTGTTATAGTTGGTGGAATACTTCTTGCGGTTATTATTCCAATGTATGGAATGTATGATGCATTATAAGAGGGATAATTATGAATATCGAAATATTTAACTGTATCATGATTTTTATAATAGGACTTATTTTCGGTTCATTTTATAACGTGGTAGGCTATAGGCTTCCTAACAATATGTCAATTGTATTTCCGGCCTCACACTGTCCAAAATGCAACCATAAGCTTAAGTTTTATGAACTTATTCCTGTTTTTTCTTACATGTTTTTAAAAGGTAAATGTAAGGCATGTAAAGA
>DVMT01000060.1 GCA_018714855.1 Candidatus Aphodocola excrementigallinarum | reverse complement strand
ATTATAGACAAAAGCTGTTATAACATTTATGATTAAAAAAATAATAAACAAAGCTTTATTATCATATAATTTGCTTTTTCCTATATTAAAATTACTTAGTAAAAACGCATAAAAAACAAATAAAACACTTGTTAAAATACTTAATAAATGCATCATGTTAAAGTGATTTATACCCGCTGATATAAATATATTAGAAATACTTGTAACAAGCATCCCAGCACCACCGAGTAGTGCAAAAATAGATGCTATTCTTAAAAACACGTTTTGTTTTTTTATACTTTTTTGATTAGTATAATCTTCTTGATATTGCATATTACCCACGTTACTCTGATTATATTGATTAACATTTTCACTAGAATGTTGTGAAAAATAATCATTGTTAGAGTTTGTAGTTCCACATCTTGAACATATGGTCTGTCCTTTTACCAATGGTGCACCACATTTTATACAGTTCATATTATCATTTCCTTTCTTTAACTATGTTAATTATATCATGAAAACAAAAAGATTAGAAGCATCTTCTAACCTTTAAAACTCTTCATAATAATCAAACTCTTCAAAATAATTTGTTTCCTCATCATAATCGTCGTCGTAATAACAGCCATCATCGGTGCAATAGCAATTTTCTTTTCCCTCGCAGAATAGTGCGTTTCTTCTTTGAATTAGTTTTTCTTTAGTTGCACTACTTACCTTTATGGTAACATCAACTTGATATAACTCTGCGTAATTATAAATCTTTCTTTCTTTTAAATCATTTACAAATGTAGAATACGCATCTTTTAAAGAATATACTTTATTTTCCTTTCTTACGTATTTTAAATCATCAGTTATATCAAAGTTTCTGTTTTCATAATCATAGTACGTAACCGTCGCTGTTATGTTATCGCCTTGGTTCTCATCAATTTCATAATGACATCTGGTGTGATATAAATTGTTGCACGTAAGATTAGTATCATCTGTGTATCTTTGCGTTTTTTCTTTAGTAATTTCTTTATACTTACTTGGAACTCCATCAACGAACGTTGTGTTTACCACTTCGTTAAAAGAAAGACCAACACCTATTACAAATAATATAACAGTTAACCCTACGCTGGTTAATAACACTTTTCCATTTAACTTTTTATTAAATATAAACCTAATGCACAAATCTATAAATATATAATTTAAAATCGCGTAGGTTAAGCAGCATAGGAATATTCCGAAATAAGGAAGTCCGCTAAATAAAAGGATAATACCAATTACAATGCAAATAAATGCCCCTACAAAACTAAATATAGCTGGTAATAAAACAAATATTAAAAATACTTTAATTATACTAACTACTATCTTTGAAAAAGTACCACTTGATTCTTTTTTAGTTTTTTCCTTTGGCTTTTTTACTTCTTTTACTCTTTCTTCTTTTTTAACGTTTTTTTTATCTTCATTATTTTTTACAGTATTTTCTTCCACACTTTCATCTTCTAAATATCTTTTCTTAACAAAACTTATAATTCCTACTATAGAAAGCACGAAATAAATTATTTCTATCATGTACTTCCATATAAATGATAATACATCTCTAAAAGGCGACATAAACCTTTCAAATATCCAGCATCCTAACTCCTCTACAAACATAACAGGCAATCTTAGGATTGCGATAAATATTATAAGTACTAAAAATTCAAATATGAATTTTATAATATCTTCCTTTGATCTTTTTGAGATGTTTTTTATTAAATCTTTAAAAAATTGTATGCAGCTTTCAATAAAATCTTGGATAACATTTTTTTCTTTTAACTTACTTTCATAATCCTCATTTATTTTATAAGCCGATAATATTTCTTTTACAAGTTCATCAAAATCTCCGAAATCTTTTATTGCCTCTTCTTCGGTTTTTCCTGATGCTACTTTTTCATTAATATGACCTTCATACTCTTCTATGATATCTTCTATTTCATCTTGATTTAATATCTTAAGTCTATCTCTTAACTTCTGTAAAAAGACTTTTTTACTCAACTTCTCCACTCTCCTTTATGAATTTGTTTACGTTTTCATTAAACTTAGTCCACTCTTTTAAAAGTTCATCTGTTCTTTCTTTTCCAAGAACCGTTAAATGATAATACTTTCTCGGTGGCCCCTCAGTTGATTCTTTTAAGTAAGTTTCAAAATAATGTTCATTAGTTAATCTTTTTAGTATCGGATATATAGTTCCTTCATTTACGTCAACTATTTTAGATACCTCTTCAACTAATTCATATCCATACTTATCTTTCCTTTCTACAATTAACATTACAAGGAGTTCTAGCACCCCTTTTTTAAACTGGGTATTAATAATAATCACCTCACGCTTTAATAATATCACCAAGTACTATGCATTGTCAAGTACTAAATTATATAAAATAATAAAGAAGATTATTTATTACCTTCTTTATTAATATTCTTTATATTTTTATTTTTTATATAATATCTTTTACAATGCTGCTGTCTTTTATGATATATTACGTCTTTGATTTCCCTAAATAATTTTTCTCTTTCTTCTTCTGGAGTTGCTGCATCAATGAACATTGGCCTTGCCGCAGCACTTGATTTATTTCCTCCACCTTTATTCAAATCATACATTAATCTACCTATATCTAAGTTACCCCTATTACTTCTTGCCTTTACAAGATAATTACCATTTTTATCTTTACCAGCGTAAATGGCAGCTTCACACGTATACTTTAAGGCATAATCGGCAGCTTTAGCTATTTCTTCATCTGTATATACTTCATTTCCAATACCTATAGCATACCTAATCGTTATCCACTTAGTTTCATCAACTAATCTTTGAATTTTTCTATCGGTTTCAAAGTCAACGGATAAATATTCATTTACCTTATTTTCATCCGCACCTTTCTTATCAATAAGTTCACTTATACATTCGTGAGTACTTGGAAATGTATTTTTTCTTTTTTTATTAGTGTCCAAATATATTCCTAATAATAAAAAACTATAATAATCTATATCTTTAACGTTAACTTTATATTGTTTTAATAACCAATACATAATTTCACTACAAGAAGAAGTAATGTAAATAGGTTTTTCACTTTTATCATTTAAGATTAATTTATTTTTCGTTTTTATAGTATCACTATCCTCATCGTGATGATCAATTATAATAATATTATCAAAATCACCGTAATTATTTTTTAAAGGGGTCATAAATTGTTTATTAACATCAACAGCGATTAATAATGATTTTTCAGTTTTATTATTATTAAACCAATCTAAATTAACCACTACGAACTTATCTTCTATTTTTTTAAACATTTGTGATTTATCATAAGATAAATCATTATATTCATCTTGATCTACAACGATATAAGGGGACTTCTTTAACTTACGACAAATTAATCCTATAGCGCCTAAAGATGCAATTGCATCATAGTCCATATTTTTGTGAGTTGTTAAATAAACTTGATTACTATCCTCTATTAAATGCGTTAAAGTATCTTTAAATTCAGATATTCTTTTTCTAACAAGCATACTTTGTTTTTTATTAAAACTTTGTTTTTCACCTTGAACTAATTCCTTTTCCATATTCATATATCTCCATTAGAAAATATAATACTCAATTTTTATACTTTGTCAAGATTAAAAAGAAAAGGTGCCATTTTTCGCGTCTTATTCATTTGGATCAATAAGACTTAACGATACCTTTTCTTTATCTTTATTAACATCTATAACATAACAATTGGTAATATCACCTACGCTTAACACGTCAGATGGATGCTTTATGTAGTTTTTTGATATTTTAGAAATATGAACAAGTCCATCATCATGTAAGCCAATATCAATAAACGCCCCAAAATCAACTACGTTTCTAACCGTTCCTTGAAGTTTCATGCCTACTTTTAAATCATCAATTGATAAAACATCACTTTTTAATATTGGCTGAGGCATTTCGTCTCTTGGGTCTCTATTTGGTTTTTTTAAGGATTCAATAACGTCATCTAACGTATAACTATCGGTGTTTAACTCATTTATTAGTTTTTCTTTATCTATGCTATTTAGACTTTCAATTAATTTATCTTTTCCAACATCGTTTAAAGTAAAACCTAGCTTGTTCAAAAGTTTTAACGTAACATCATAACTTTCTGGGTGGATTGCCGTTTCATCTAGTATGTTATCACCTTCGGTAATCCTTAAAAAACCAATTGCTTGCTCATAGGTTTTATCGCTTAATAACTTAGCTTTTTTAATTTCATCCCTTGAATTTATTTTACCGTGTTTGTTTCTGTAATCTATTATTTTATCAATGTTGTTTTTCTTAAGACCTGATACATATTTTAAAAGTGATGGTGATGCAGTATTTACGTTTACACCAACTGAGTTAACAGCCTTAGAAACAACGAAGTCCAAACTTTCTGATAGTTTTTTACCCTGAACATCGTGCTGGTAAAGACCAACTCCTATACCTTCCGGTGGTACTTTAACAAGTTCAGATAACGGGTCTTGAAGTCTTCTTCCGATTGATACCGCACTTCTTTTTTCGACTGCTAAATCAGGAAATTCTTCTACGCCTATTTTACTAGCACTATAAATTGATGCTCCTGCTTCTGATACAATTACGTATTTACAAGGCATGTTATATTCCTTTATTAATTCTGCACAAAAACGCTCTGACTCTCTAGATGCCGTTCCGTTTCCAATTGCAATTATATCGACGCTATACTTTTGTATTAGCGCTGCAACTTCCATCTTACACCTTTTTAATTGTTCTTCTGTTATATTTTTTACGAAAGGTTTAATAACGATAGAGTCTAAATATTTACCAGTTTTATCAATTACCGCAAGCTTACAACCATTAACAAAACCCGGATCAAAAGCAAGAACAATTTTTTCCTTCATCGGAGGGGTAAGTAAAAGTGCTTCTAAGTTTTTACTAAAATTGTTAATTGCAGATTCCATAGCTTTTTCTGTTAGATCACTTCTTATTTCTCTTTGAACAGATGGATATATTAATCTTTTAAAGGAATCTTCTACTCCTTCTTTTATATAATCCGCGCAAAAACTATCCTTGTTTTTTATGTTTTTTTCTTCCAAATAACTAATTATGTTATCAGTATTAACATCTATTTTAACATTTATTACGTCTTCTTTTTCAGCTCTGTTAATGGCAAGTATTCTATGTGGTTTTATTTTAGATACCGCTTCATTATAATCGTAATACATCTCATACGTTTTATTATCATCCTTAGCATCTTTTTTCTTTTTAGCAATTAAAATGCCATTTTTATACATGTAATTTCTAATGTATTTTCTGTAGGATGCGTTATCAGAAATCCATTCTGCGATTATGTATTTAGCACCTTCTATTGCGCTTTTAACATCTTTTACTTTATCGTTTATAAACTTACGCGCTAAATCGTTTATATCTCCTTTTAAAGGACATGACATAATCATTTTAGCAAGTGGCTCAAGACCGTTTTTAATAGCTTCCGTTGCTTTTGTTTTTTTCTTTTCTTTATATGGTCTATAAAGGTCCTCTACCTCAACTAATTTTGTACATAACATTATTTTGTTTTTTAACTCATCGGTTAAAAGGCCTTTTTCTTCTATTAATCTTATTACGTCTTCTTTTCTTTTAAGTAGGTTAACTTGGTATAAATAAGCATCAGAAATAACCTTTATTTCTTCTTCTGTTAAGCCTTTTGTACGTTCTTTTCTATATCTTGCAATAAAGGGAATGGTATTTTTTTCTTCTAACATCTCAAGTGTTACCTTAACTTGATTATCAGTTATGTTTAATTCGTTTGCAATTTGTTTAATTATTTCTTCATTCATTTTTTACGTCTCCTATCATTGTTGTACCTTTTAATTATAACAAATAAATAAGAAAAGAACACTAACCAATTAAAGTTAGTGTAAATTAATTTTAGAATTTTTTTCTTTTTATAAATATTCTTACTACGAAATATAAGAATATTGCCATTATAACGATATAAACCCAAATAAGAACCGTGTTAAAAACTCCGGTTGTATAACTGTTTATAACGGATGGAATTGATTCCGGAATATATGTTGAAATAAAGGTTCTTACTTCTTTAATTGGAATAAAACCGTTTATTAAATTAAGAATCCTAAATAATATGTCAATCATTCCAAAACCAAACATATATGTTTGAAATCTTTTTGAATATATTATTACAAATACTAATAAAACTATTAATACAACCAAATCAACGTATGCCATAAAATTACCTCCAACTACTATAAAAATAATATCACATTATTAAGAAAGGTGCAATTAAATTAAATATTCGTTTACATAAAAAAACAAGTTATAAAACTTGTTAGTTGATATAATATGGTGGACCGTTAGGGATTCGAACCCTAGACCCACTGATTAAGAGTCAGTTGCTCTACCAACTGAGCTAACGGTCCACAAAGTACTTAATAAGTATATCACATTTTTGATATTTTGAAAATACTTATTTTAAAATGGTGGACGCTATAGGACTCGAACCTATGACCCCTTGCTTGTAAGGCAAGTGCTCTAACCAACTGAGCTAAGCATCCAAATGCAATAATATTTTACTACATTTGAATTTAAATAGCAACTGTTTTTAAAGAAAAAATAACCTAAAAAGGTTATTCTCCAACACTTGGAATTCTTATAATCCATTTTGTGTAACATTTTACGTATTCTTGTTTTTGACCATTTACAACAACATCTTTAGATGATGTAAAGTAAGTTTCTTCATCTGTTGATATATCCTCTTGTTTATCCAAGCTAGTTGTATAAGCAATTATTGGGTGTCCTGATAACATTATAGATAATCTAGCACATCCTTCTTCTGTAAAAAAAGAATACCAACAAAAAGCTAAAAGTAACACCATTATTAAAATATTAATTATTTTCATCCCAGCTTTTATAACAAATATTACCGCTACAATTATAAGGATTAACATTATCCATTTTGATATGTCTGCTACTACCATATTTTCAACTCCTACTATTCTTATTATACTAACATTAGAATAATTTTACAATTTAAAAATATCATTCTTTATAATATTTTATGTTTATTTAAACTTTTATATATCATAATTATTTTATAGATATATTGGTATCAATTCCTGGTATTTTAGTGCTTTGTTTATCTATGTAACTTAACTCGTCTTTTTTAAACAAATTGTCTAGATCCTCGATTGATAATGAAATAAGCAAACCTTCATCAGCATTAAACAGCAAATAAAATGTTTTTTCACCTTCCATTATAGTGAAAACGCCGCTTATCGTTACATCTTTTCCTTTATTTACTCTTTTTTTGTCACTTATAACAGAGAATTTTACATTATTTTCTTTTTCATTAGTAGTAAATAAAACACTTATTAATTGTTTTATATATCCAAACAAATCAATGGTTTTCAAATTATATTCGTTCGCTTTTTTTAATAATAATTTTATTTTATCTACAAACGTATAATTTTTTATATCATCATTCTTATTTTGTTTAAATAACTTATCAAAAGTTAAATTAGTATAATCTTCTTTTTTGTTTTTTTCCTGATTTACTATTAAACTATACATTTCAGTTATCATTAAATTAAATTCATTTTTACTTTTTGTACTTTTATTAAGACAATTAATTCCTTCTAGAGGCTGGTTTAATTTTGATCTTGTCATATCGCCATATAAAACGGATGTCACAGAATCAATTGATACAAAATATTTACCTAATAAAGTTTTTAAATACTGATGTTTTCCAAGCATCATACCTAATGGATCACCATCCAACTCATAATCAAAGCCTAATTCTTTAATAAATTTTGCATATATTGCACAAAATTCATAGCAGATAGCTTCATTATTACTTGGAGTTATAAACTCAATGTTATTTATATTTCTATGCTTTTCAACTCCGTTTAAACCTTGCCCTAAAGCATAAAACTCCGAATCATAAGTAAGTGTTTTGCAAAGTTTTATATAAATATAAATTGCTCTTTTAATTGGATTTAAATTATCAGGCATATCTTTTAAAATTTCATTTTTCAATTCATCAGTTAACTTTAAGTCTTCTAAGTTTTCATATTTTATAGATTTGGGATTAGAATAATATAAATATTCAACATCTAATCTTTCACAATTAAATATATCATCTAATCTTTTCTTATATTTTCCTTTAAAAATATATTTTTTATATAGTAATTCTCTTCTTATAAAATTCATAAATAAATACATAAAGTCTTTTTTATCATATTCTTTATAACTCTTTACATCATCATTAAAAAAGGCATCAAAATCTTTATCCGGTAAAGTTAAAAAATCTATAAAATAACTACAAGGTACTTTTAGTATTTTACCATTTAAACTTGTTATAAAAAATTTGTTTTTATAATCTTCTACAAATGAATTTACTGATATGCTGTTTAATAAATAATTATAATTAGCCTTTTGTTTTTTATCTAATTTTAAATTTCCACTTTCAATTTTGGTTTTAATTATATTTAAAACATCTATTGGATTACCAACTTCTGTAACATATAAAAGTTCTTCTGGTACATCTTTACTAATTGGAAAAGATCTATAATTATTTAACACACCTTTTTTTAAGAAATCAAAATAAAAATTATCATCTAATAATTTTTTCATTAATGTAATATCTATACTATTACTATTACTAGTACTTTTATGTTCATCATTCATGATACTACTCTCCTTTAAATGTCATACTCAAAAATTTGTCCATTATTAGCAACAAACGACAACATATTTGTCTTTTTATTAAAACCCATAATATTAAAATGTAAGCTCTAATTGTTGCCGCATGACTGACTATTAATATGGTTTTATCAATATAATTATTTTTTAAATATTCTAAAAAACTTTGTGTTCTAAAAAACAAATCTTGTAAAGGTTATACTCCATAATCGTTTTTATTTAAATAATAATTCCAAAAATCATGAGTATACTTTTCGTTATAAGATCCTCCTTCAAGTGATCCAAAGCCTCTTTCGACTAACCTTTCATCAATAATCATAGGAATATTATTCTCACATATAATAGAAGCCGTATGTCTAGTCCTTTTTAAAGGAGAAGTAAAACATACATCTATTTTAACATTATTTAAAACTTCTTTTGCTTGTTTAGATTGTAACTTCCCTACACTGTTTATATCTTCATCTTCTACACCTAATAATTTATTTCTTATATTAGTGTTAGTTTGTCCATGTCTAATTATATAAACCTTCATAATTATCCCCCATATGTAACTTTAATATATATATATTTTATATTACTTTAAAATATTGTTAAGAGCATAAAAACAGCTTATAATCTTTTTTCTTTAATTCTATTAGAGCTTATATCACTAATTTGTTAGAGAAAAAAATGCTACGTTTAACTTCATATGTTTACAAAAGTTAAGCTTAATGGTAGTCGTAGGTTTCGAGTAAAAGAAAAAGACCAGAAAAAGGTCTTTTGTTAGCTAAAATGGTGCGGGTAAAGGGACTTGAACCCCCACGGATTACTCCACTAGATCCTAAGTCTAGCGCGTCTGCCAATTTCGCCATACCCGCACAAGTGGTGGACCCTGTAGGACTCGAACCTACGACCGCCCGGTTATGAGCCGGATGCTCTAACCA
>DVMT01000059.1 GCA_018714855.1 Candidatus Aphodocola excrementigallinarum | reverse complement strand
CATCATATCCAATTAAAATCTTGCCAATTTTATTTTCTTTCCTTAAATGGCGATCAGCAAAAAAGCCTATTATAACGCATAAAACAAAAACTACTAACGCAATTATAAGCATAGGATTATCCCCAAATATATCACTCATGAAGCCACCTCTTATTCTTTTATAATATTAACAAAAATTACCGTAAAAAACAAGCTATTAATTAACCTCTAAAATAATGGTAGTCTTTAAAGATTCCAATTCATCATCTTTATATACCTCTTGTACTTTATAAGTTAAATTACCATCTTTAACAGAAGATTCAAATCTTTTATCAAATGCTTCTTTTATTTTCTCTTCACTTATATCACAATTAAAATTTGAAAAATAATTTTCAAGTTGTAACCTTATGATTCTAGGAGAAAACATCTCGTTTCTAGAATATATAACTGCCTCAACAGAAGTAACACTTCTCGTGTTATAACTAACCGTTATTTCCAAGTTATTTGCAACGTTATCATAATCATAATAAGTTTTATTTATAACAAACTCTTCATACCCAAATCTACTTATGGTTTCATACTTATCACATCCGAAAGATTCGCAATAAGAAGATAACATACTATTAATCTTAGTATATCCCTTACCTATTTGATTGTTTATTAAATAAACACCAAAAGTATTTAAAAGTAAGTAAAATATAAATATAACAATTATAATTATAATACTTTTCTTAACGTTATACTTATTTACGTTTTTTATAAATAAAATATTAAATATAATACCAAATATTAAAAATATTATGTTAATAGCCAATACAATATTTAAAAGTAAAGTATAAAAACCTAACTGCTGATATATTATTCTAAAGAAAACTAAAGTAATTAACGTAATAATGTTAATTACGAACAATACATAACCATTCTTTTTAATTTCTATTTTACCTTCCATAAGTAACCTCCGTAAATATTATACCACCATATAACAAAATTTTGTATTGAAGAAAAAAAATAATTATGTTATTATAAAAGAGCAATAAGGAGAAGAAAAATGAGAATACTTTCAATATGTTTAATAATATTATTTGCAAGAATAGTTGATGTATCTTTAAGTACCATTGTTACCGTACTTACGGTAAAATCAAAAAGAGTTCTTGCAACCGTGCTTGGTTTTATCGATGTTATAATATGGTTCTTAGTTGTAAGAGAAGCCTTAACAACCAGTATAAAGAGTATATGGATAGCAATATCTTATGCACTAGGATACGCAATAGGAACCTTTATTGGTACTACTTTATCAAATAAGTTAATAAATGGTAAAGTATCCATGCAAGTTATTTTAGATGAAAAAAACGAAAGTAAGATAAACGAAATAAGAGATAAAGGCTTTGCCGTATCACAGGTTAATTGCACCGGAAAAGATAACGCAAAAAAACTAATGCTTTTTATAGAGTTAGATAAAAAGAACATAAATGATTTAAAAAACATAATAAATAAAATCGATGAAAACGCATTTATGGTAATAAACGAAACAAAATACGTAGTAAATGGCTTTTTTAAATAAAGCTTTATATGCCGCTTTAGTTTAATGGTAAAACAAGTCACTCGTAATGATTAGCTGTAAGTTCGATTCTTACAAGCGGCACCAGATTGATAAAAACTCGAGTCTTTTATGATTCGAGTTTTAATATACCTAAATTTATGATAGAATATTTGCAGAGATTAAAACGATAATGTCAATTTAATAAACAACTTCCTTATTGACAACGTCAATAATTTTATACATATAGAATTACTTTATTCAGAGGTGAATGGTTATGAGTTACATTAAAGATGATTTATATAATACTACCTTACCTACTTTAATAATTAAAGAAAGAAAACGCTATAAGGAATATCCTCAAATAGGATTTGGTAATGAAGCATCAGTGCATAAGTATAATGAACAAATAGCATTTAAAACTTTTGATTTTATACGAGATAAAGAAAAACTGGCTAGAAAATTTGAAAAAATAGAATTACTAGGACAACTTTATGATGAAGCCGCTTGTTTTCCAATTGGTCTAATTGGATATGAAGATAAGAAAAAAGAAGGATATTACTGCGAACTAGTTAAACCTCTTAAAAACTATAAGGATTTTGATTATCTTAAATTTTTAAAGGATAGGAAACAATTACTTGAATATATTATACAAGCTGATGAAGCAATCCAAAGATTTCATAAAATGGGACTTATTCTTGGAGACATAAAAAATGATTGAATTTATGGATGTTAGTCAAGAAGTAAAAGATGGTTTAAGATTGATATTTTCTGATGCTAATGAAAAACCATATATTGGACCTATTTTGAAAAAGATTAACCCAGAGCAGAAAATCATATCTAAAGAATCAATTTATAGAATAAATCGCATTTTTTAGGTAAGGAAAATTAAAGTTGTTGTACTCCTCTTTTTCGGGGAACCATTAGGAAATTAGTCGAACTAGAAACAGTTCGTTTTTTAATGAATTTTAAACAGTGTGGTCGAAAAGTGGTCGAAAAGCGGTCGAATGTGTTGATAATATTCTATGTTTTTGTATATAATATTATTGGGTGATAAAAAATGTATAGAGAAGATCAAGAAACGGAATTAAAGGTTGAGCTTACAAAAGATATAAAAAAAGAAATAGTTGCTTTTGCAAATACAAATAATGGAACTATTTATATTGGTATAGATGATAATGGGAAAATTATTGGTTTAAAACAAGCCGAAAAAGATTTGGAAGCATTAAGTGGAATGATTCGTGAGGGAATTAAATCCGATTTAACTCTTTATACTAAAATATATATTGAAAGAGTTGAAGATAAAGATATAATTATAGTCAAAGTTAATGAAGCACCAAATAAGCCTTATTATCTATCTGATAAAGGTTTAAAATCATCAGGTGTTTATTTAAGACATGGAAATGTATCAGTACAAGCAAATGAAGAAGTTATTAAAAAGTTGTTAATAGAAAGTAATAGTAATTCTTTTGAAAACAACGTTTCAAATCTACAAGATTTAAACTTTGAATATTTAAAAAATATTTTTAAAAATCACAATATTGAAATCGATGAGAACAAATTTAAAGCTTTAAATATTATTAACTCAAATAATGAATATACTAATTTAGGACTACTTTTATCGGATGAATGTCCTTATTCGATAAAATGTGCAATTTTTAATGGAACTAATAAATTAGAATTTAGGGATAGAAAAGAGTTTACAGGTTCAGTTTTAAAACAAGTAAATGACACATTTGAATATCTTGATTTATATAATAAAACAAAAGGTAAAATTGTAGGACTTGAAAGAATTGATACTAAAGATTATCCAGAATACGCACTTAGAGAATCTTTATTAAATGCAGTTATACACAGAGACTATAATTTTACGGGTAGTATATTAGTATCGTTATTCGATGATCATTTTGAAATCACTTCTTTAGGAGGATTGGTCAAAGGTATTAGTATTGAAGATTTATACAATGGTGTATCAGAATCTAGAAATCCTAATTTAGCTAATATATTTTATAGATTAAAATATGTTGAAAGTTTTGGTACTGGTATTGGAAGAATCATTGAATCTTATAAAGAATATGATAAAGAACCATTAATATTAAATACTAAAAATACATTTAAAGTAACTTTGTATAATGTTAATTATATAAAAGAAAATAATATAAAAATACTACCTACAAATCTAACTCAAGAAGAACAAATTATTGAATATTTAAAGAAAAATAGCAAAATAAATAGATTAATCGTAGAGTCTTTATTAGATGTATCTAAAACCAGAGCTAATGATATTTTAAATAAAATGATAAATGACAATATTTTAATTCAAACTGGTACTGGTAAAAATATATATTATGTATTAAAATAGTTGTTGGATTGATTTCTTATATATCAAATTGCCGATGAGTTGTAGATAACCTTCCTCAACTGCACCAGATTGATAGGAAACTCAAGTCTTTTATGATTCGAGTTTTAATATACCTAAATTTATGCTATAATCTCTATACAATTAAATTGATCATGTCAATTTAAAAACACACTTAAATTAAAAATACTTATAATTAAGAAACTAGTTGATAACATGGCAATAGACTCTCACATGCATCTTAATAGTAGCGTTTTAGAAAATGTGCAAAAACACATCGAAGACATAATTAAAAATCAGACCATAAGAAATGTAATAAATGTGGGACTTAATATTAAAACTTCTAAAGAATCTACTTTAACTTCAATAAAAAATCCAAAGTTTTATTCTGCAATTGGAATTCACCCATTATATACTGATCAGCAAAATATAGATTATTTATATAAACTAGCTTATAATGATAAAGTAATTACTATTGGAAAAATCGGATTAGATAGTTCAAAAGATAATTTTAATGAACAAAAAGACTATTTAAAAAAATGAAATAACAAATCATTGCATATTAATATTTTTAAATTAATGAACATATTTGTTCTTTTTTTATTTTAGAAATTATTTGAGTATTTTTTTAATTAAGTGGTATTATATAAAAAGGAGGATGAAATATGGAAAAAGATATAATAAATGAAAAAACTAGTGGTTGGTTAAAAATTGATAGCAATTTAAAAGAAAAGATATTTGATTTTTGTAAAGGATATATTAAATTCTTAAATGTTGCTAAAACTGAAAGAGAAGCATCAAAAGAAATAATATCTAATTTAAAAGATTGTGGTTTTAAAAACATTAATGATGTCCAGTCATTAAAAGAAAAAGATAAAGTTTACATGATAAACAGGGACAAAAGCATTTATGCTGCGGTTATTGGTAGCAAAAACATAACGGAAGGTGTAAATCTAGTTGGCGCTCATATCGACTCACCAAGACTTGATTTAAAACCTAACCCACTTTATGAAGATATTAAACTTGCCCTTTTTAAAACACATTATTACGGTGGCATTAAAAAATATCAGTGGACTACGATACCTCTTTCAATCCATGGTGTTATAGTTAAACCAAGTGGAGAGAAAATAGAAGTAGAAATAGGTGAAAAAGAAGATGATCCAATATTTACGATAACAGATATACTTCCTCATTTAGCACAAGAGCAATACGAAAAAAAAGTTGGAAAAGCAGTAACTGGTGAGGATTTAAACGTTTTAGTTGGAAGTATTCCAAATGATGATGATAAAGTAAAAGAAAACATAATGAACTTACTTAACGAAAAATATGGTATTAAAGAAATTGATTTTTATAGTTCAGAACTAGAAGTAGTACCAGCTTTTAAAGCAAAAGATTTAGGTTTTGATAGAAGCATGGTAGCAGCATATGGTCAAGATGATAGAGTTTGTGCATACGCAACATTAAAAGCACTAACTGATGCAAACGCAAAAGACAAAACGATTGTTTCAATATTCGCTGATAAAGAAGAGATTGGAAGTGTTGGAAACACGGGGATGTGTTCACAAATGTTTGATTTATTTATAAATGAATTATTAAATAAAAAAGGTGAGAACACACCTGGTGCTTTAAACAAAACATATTGTAATTCAATGATGTTATCCGCAGACGTTGGTGCGGGAATCGATCCAAACTATAAATCAACTGCAGAAGAAAATAATGCATCTAAAATTGGTTTTGGAGTGGAACTTAATAAATATACTGGATCCGGTGGTAAATCCGGAGCATCTGATGCAAACGCAGAGTTCGTGGCAAAAGTAAGAAGAATCTTTGAAGAAAAAAGCGTAAAATACCAAGTATCAGAACTTGGTAAAGTAGACTTAGGAGGCGGAGGCACCATTGCCTATATTCTAGCAGATAAAGGAATGGACGTAATAGACTGTGGTGTTCCTGTTATATCAATGCATTCTCCTTATGAAGTAACAAGTAAATTTGATATATATAGTGCATACCTTGCATATAAAGCGTTTTTTGAAGAAGACTAAAAGGAAAATTTAAATATTTCCTTTTTTATTTTGCATAATATTAATGGTGATACTATGAAAGTAAGATTAGGATACGTTGCAATATCAAAAGCACTTGATATAACAACATCCAGTACAATTACATATACTAATTATGTGAATAAAGGTTATGATACAAAAAAACTACTTGAAATAACCAAAAACAACATTAACGCACTAAAAGAGATAATGATTTATAACGTTAAGAATAACATTCACTTTTATAGGCTAACGTCTAAATTAGTACCGCTTGCAACACATGATAAGGTAAGTTTCAATTACATAACACCATTTTTAAATGAATATAAAGAAATAGGAAAAATAATAAACGATAATAACATAAGAGTAGATACTCATCCAGAAGAGTATGCCGTTTTAAACAGCATGGATAAAAAAATAGTTAAAAACACCTTTGAAATACTAGAGTATCACTACAAAATACTAAACGCATTAAACATTAATAACCCAATAATTATCCTTCACGTTGGAAGTATGGCAGGAGGTAAAAAAGCATCAATTACAAGATTCATTAATAACTTTAATAAACTACCGGATCATATAAAAAAATGTATTGCTGTGGAAAACGATGATAAAACATATAACATAAAAGACGTTTTATACTTATGTAAAAAAATAAACGTTCCAATGGTACTAGATTATCATCACTACGTATGTAATAATGATGGTGAAAAAATAGAAAACTATATAAATGATATTTTAAATACATGGAAAAACAATAATGCAAAATTCCATTTTTCATCTCCAAAAAGCATGTTAAAAAAAGAATTTAGAAGCCATCATGATTACGTTAACCCAAATGATTTTATTAAGTTTATAGAGCTTTTAAAGTCCTATAATAAAGACGTTGATATAATGTTAGAGGCAAAAGCAAAAGATGATGCATTATCAAGACTAGCAAGACAACTAAAATATAAAACAAATTATCAATTTATTAATGATGGTACATTTATTGTTTAATTTATAGGACAATTAACCTATTTATTTTTCCCAAAGAAAAATATAATATATTAAGAAAGGGGTGTTTTTATGTACTATCAGCCATACCCTTGTTATGGAAGTAATGACACAAATGGAACAAACTGGTTATGGGTAATAATAATTATTGCTATAATCTTCTTCTTATTCTGTGGTTTTGGAAGAAATAATAATAATTGTTGCAACTAAGCACTTTGGTGCTTAGTTTTTTTTATTTTTTAAACATTGAAATATAAACCAATCAAATAACTTATTAGCATCCTCATCATAATCTATCATCTTTTCTGGATGCCACTGTACTCCTACAACAAAATCTTTACCAGGTAATTCAATAGCTTCAATTAATCCGTCTTCTGAATATGCTGATACTTTAAAATTATTAACTTTTGAAACATGATAATTATGCTTGCTGTTAACCTCTATTTCATTCTTATTTATATTGTCTTTTAATAAGGTATCATTTAAGATTTTTACTTTGTGTACGTACTTTACTCCTTTTTGTACATGATTAATATTTGTTTCATTCTTTTCAAGACAGTTAAAACCATTGTCGACCTTTGCTAATACTTGCATACCAAGACAAGTACCTAATACTGGTATGTTTTTTTCTATTGCTATTTTAACTACGTACTCATAAAAATTATATATCCGGTACCCTCCGGGTATTATAATACCATCACATATATCTATCATTTCACGGTATATTTCTTTTTCTTTATCAGTTAAGTTAGGTATATCACTTAATTTCGTATCAGAATAATCTATACCTAATAGCGGACATATAATAAAAGGAATACACTCTTTATTTACTAATGCATTTTTAACACCATTATATATAGCTATTAAAGAGTCCCCTTCATCATCATGAGTTGGAACACCTAAAACACCTATAACAGGCCTATTTTCTTTTTTCATTGTTATCACCTATAAAAATAATAACATAAATAAAAAAATCAGTCATCTAATTGACTGAAAATATATTTAATGTTTAATAAACATAATTATCATAATTGGTGGAGCTGACGAGAGTCGAACTCGCGTCCGAAAAACAATTAACAATAGCATCTACAAGTTTAGTTAGTAATTATGATTTAATTAAATGATAAAGGCAACTAACATACCCATCAAATAACGAGTTTAGTAATATTCATTACTCTTCCCTAAACAAGAAAAGTAGTATAACTCACTATTTTTGAGCCTCTTTAAAAGTCCGTGAGTAAAACTTAGAAAGAAGCGCTTACTATTAAATTAAACTAAGCAGCAGCGAATGCGCTTGAGTAAGCATAATTATTTGTTTTGTTATTTATTTTTGTTCGTACGTAAGGAGTACCTTCCACTTGCCACTAGAGCCTTTTATTTTCCGTCGAAACCAATAACAGCCCCATATATAACATGGATATTATAACATATTTTATGATTTATACAATATTTTTTATTAAAAACTATATAGTAAAAAAATTCCATTAATTGGAATCTTTTATTATTCTTCACAAGTTGCACCCATTTGTTCATACATTGATTTAATGCCTTCTAGTGTTAGCATGTAATCATCATTCATGTAGCTTTTCATCGTAGGCTGATCTTTAGCTAGTTTTTCTCTATCTAATTTTAAATAATCAATTTTAGTATCAGATATTAACTTTCCATCTTCTTTAGTAATATTAAAATCATATCCTCCGTACGCATCGTTCATGTTCGTATACAAAGTATTAGTATAGTTTTCAAAATAATCTAAAACAGAATTATTATCACTTGTTACTACTTCAGTAGTTTCAACCTTATTTACCACACTACCGTCAGTATAGATATTATAAACTGATTCAATCTCATAATTTTGAGCGGCATCATTTAGTTTAAGCGTGCATCTAACAACTTTTTCCTCCGTTTTAGACGTACAACCTGCTAAAATGATTACAAATGAAAAGACAGCCAAAAACTTTAGTATATTTTTCATACTTTCCTCCCTTATATAAATATTATATCATAAAATGACACATTAATGACAAAAAGACGACTAATATCTATTAATCGTCTTTTGTAAATCTCTTTTAATATCTTTTTCTTTTAAGGCCTGCCTTTTATCATAAGTTTTTTTACCCTTAGCAACACCAAGTAATATTTTAGCTTTTCCATTTTTTAAGTATAACTTCAAAGGAACTAGTGAATATCCTTCTTTTTGTACTTTATCTCTTATTTTATAAATTTCTTTTTTATGTAAAAGAAGTTTTCTTTCCCTTCTTTCCTCATGATTAAATAAATTACCATTTTCATAAGGAGCGATAAACATGTTTATTAAGAATATCTCGTTATTTTTAACACGCGCATAAGTATCTTTTAGATTCGAGCTACCTTTTCTTACCGATTTTATTTCAGTACCAGTAAGAACAATACCCGCTTCATAAGTATCTTCTATAAAGTAGTCAAAGTATGCTTTCTTGTTTTTTATCTCAATCATTATTCCACCTCTATTATATCAGTGTATCTTGTTAAAACAGATTTATACTTATTATAATACGACTGGTAATTATTTAAAAGGCTATTATCTAAATTTGTGTATGGATAAACCTTAAAATTGCCACTTCCCTTAAAATAAGTATATATTAAACTTGCCTTTATATTACTAAAAGTGATTTTTCCATCATCATCTTTATTAATGTTTAATGTAACTACCACGCCGGTTTGTCTGTCTGGTGTGTCTTGTGCGGCGATAAAATTACCAAGAGCATAAAACACCAAGGTATCACCAATCATTTCTACTGGCTGGATAGAGTGTGCATGGTTTCCAATAATTAAATTAACACCCATATCAGATAGTTCCTTAGCAATTTTCTTTTGACTTTCATTAGGATAAGTAGTGTACTCTTCTCCCCAGTGCATTGAAACAATTATTAAATCAGCCTCATCTTTTACTTTATCAATATCCGCTTGTGCTTTTTCTTTTGAGTAAATATTAGTTAAATATTCTTTACCAGAAGGAGGTAAAAGACCATTTGTTACGCTGGTATATGCTAAAAAGGCATACTTTATCCCGTTTTTTTCTAATACCTTTATATTACTTTCTCTATCTTCTTTTGATAATGCTTGTCCACTATAGTAAACTCCTGGATAAGTTTTCCAAAAGTTAACCGAGTTTATAACCCCTTCTTCACCTTTATCCATGGTGTGATTATTAGCTAAACTAACCAAGTTAAAGCCTAAATTTACCATGTCTTGCCCTATTTCTTCTGGAGAATTAAACCTAGGATAAGCAGATAAACCAAGAGCTTTACCACCGATTATACTTTCTTGATTATAAAATGCTAAATCATGGTTTTTTATTAGTGACTCTACTTCAGTGAACATCTTTGAAAAAGAATACGTTCCATCACTATTTTTAGCATCCGTATAAACAAAACGATGTATAAGACAGTCTCCTACCATAACCATAGAAAGAGTGTTAGACTCTTTTTCCTTTGTTATTGTAACTTCTTTTTTATTTTCATCTTTTTTTACTTTTTCATCACTATCTTTAAACTTATTAATAACTAAATATGAAACTAAAACTATTAATAAAACAAGTATTATTATAAGTACTATTTTTACCCAACGCTTAAGATGTCTTTTCTTCCTTTTTTTCTTTATCACTTCCATCACTACTTTCGTCTTTTAACTCAAAATCGATATATGCCTCTTCTTTAGATGCTGACGTGCATATAACCGTTACTTCATCACCAATTCTATATCTTTTCTTATGCTTTTGACCAACCAAACTCATTGTAGCCTCATCATAATTATAATAATCTCCTTTAATATCACTTATGTGAACCAAACCTTCTATCATGTTAGGAAGCTCAACAAACATACCAAATGAAGTAACACCACTTATCATACCGGTAAACTCTTCTCCTATATGATCCATCATGTACTCAGCCATCTTCATGTCATCTACTTCTCTTTCACAATCTATTGCATCGCGTTCTTTTTGTGATGCATGTTCTGCTAAAACAGGTAAATACTCTTTAAAGTAATCAACCGTTTTCTTAGATTCATCATTTTTAAATAAATAAGTTCTTAAAAGTCTATGAACCGTTGTATCTGGAAATCTTCTAATAGGTGAAGTAAAGTGAGTATATATCTTACTTGCAAGACCAAAGTGACCTATGTTATCTGTTTGATAAACAGCTTTTTGCATTGATCTTAACATTAAAGTAGCTAGTATCTTATATTCTTTTTTATCTTTTAACTGATCTAGAATATGCTGTATACTTGATGGGTACTTAATGTTTACCTTACCTGTTATTTTATATCCAAGTGAACTTACAAAGTTTAAAAAGTCATTTACTTTTTCTTCTTTAGGAGTTCCATGAACACGGTATATAAATGGAAGATCCATATAATAAATGTGAGATGCTACCGTCTCATTAGCAGCGATCATAAAGTCTTCAATTAACTTTTCACCAGAAGAACGTTCTCTTAAAACAACATCTACTGGTTTACCTTTATCATCAGCGATTATTTTAGCTTCATCAGTATCAAAATCAATCGCACCATTTCTTTCTCTTCTTTGTCTTATTATGTCAGCAAGTTCTTTCATCATGGATAAATCCTTAGTAAATAAATCGTATCCTTCTTCTACAATGCCTTCATCAAGCCATTTATTTACCTTTTTATAAGTCATTTGAATTCTAGACTTTATAACGCTTTCAAAAATGTCATGACGTGCAACATTACCTTTTTCATCTATTTCCATAACGCAGCTTACCGCTAAACGTTCAACACCTGGATTAAGCGAGCAAATACCGTTTGATAGTTTATGCGGAAGCATTGGAACAACTCTATCTACCAAATAAACACTAGTACCACGCTCGTATGCCTCATCATAAAGTTTAGTTCCTGGTTTAACATAATAAGAAACATCCGCAATATGAACACCTAACTCATAATTACCATTTTTTAACTTTTTAATCGATATAGCATCATCTATATCCTTTGTATCATCACCATCTATTGTAAATATAGTTTGATCAGTTAAATCACGTCTTCCTTTTTTATCTTCTTCTCTTACACTATCTGGAATACTATCTAACTCTTCTAACACCTCATCAGGGAACTTAGGAGAAAAAGCATGCTTATAAATAATAGCTTCAACATCTACTCCAACGTCGTTTTTATGACCTATAATCGTTTTTATTTCCGCCAATATGGTATTATGATCAAGTTCTTTTATAACGTTTAATAAAACAATGTGTCCATCTACCGCGTTTTTAATGCTTTCCTTTGTTAATACTATTTTTTGCTTAAACTTCTTATCACTTACGATAACGGTTGGATTACCATTATTAGATGAATACTCACCAACTATTGGTCCATAACTTCTTTTAGCAATACGAAGTACTCTTCCTTCTTTTTTTTCGCCATGGGCACTTCCTATTATCTCAACTATTACCATATCGCCATCTTGAGCACCATTTAAATGTTCTTTATCTACGTGTATATCATCTTCATCATCCATTAAAACAAAACCAAATCCCTTTTCAGATACGTCTATTTTTCCTTTTTTTAAGTGGCTATATTCAAATGCTATATACTTATCTTTATTGGTATGATAAATAGTTAAATCACTTTCAAGTTCATTTAAACAATCAAGCATTTCTCTTATTTCCTCAGTTGTATTTAAACCAAGCGCATCCTTAAGTTCAAATGCAGTATAAGTTCTGTTATTTTCTTTAAGTAAGTTTAATATTTTATCTTTCAATTATTATCACCATATCTTTCTATAAATATTATAAAACAAAAAAAGAACTTTAACCAAGCCCTTTTTACACTACATGTCTAATATTATACATAAAACGAAGAAAGCTATACCTAAAACGTATGTTAATCTAGTTATAAAAAGCTCTCCACCACGCTCTTTACGATTCATAAATAAATCAGCGTTACCACCGGTTATAATATTTCCACTTTCAGCTTTCTCACTTTGTAAAAGTACGATAATAATAAGTAAAACAGATATAATCATTAATACTGTAAGCATGATAACCCTCCTATCGCTAAATAACATTTTATCATAATTTATTTGATATAGCAAATATATTAATTCTTTTTATTATAGTTTTCTTCAAATTGTTTAATTGCACCATCTCTTTTAACATCTAAATAAACTAATATCAGAACAAATATTAAAGTTATTACGTAAAATAAGTAACAAATCCAGTTTAAGTTAATTGATATAGTATTATTATCAAAATAATCGATTGTTAAACTACCGTTTATTACAAATGATAAAATAACGCTTATAACAAGTGATATTAAAAATAATATTGCTCCTATTAACATGTATTTATTAACTTTTTTACCATATAAAGTTTTTTTAAATGCTTCCTTTACTTCTTTTTTAGTGTTCTCGTACATATGTCCTCCTTATTTATATTATTTTATATTATTATATTTATCAATATAATTATAACATTAAAAAAGCAAACAGTTAAATTATTTCTGCTTGCTTTTTTATTTAAATATAACTCTTTACTTAGAGCCCATTCCGCCTTCAGATTTAATATCGCCATTTTTCTTAGATTCATCTATAATTTCAAGGCTTCTTTTCATAATGTCTTCTGGCTTAGCATCTTTTCCTAATTCATCAAGTGCAAGATTTATAGCTGCTCTAGAATAATCAGAATTTTCATTTTGATTTTTTACTTGTTCATCAAGAACATCAGTTATATCAAGCATAGTCTTTTTTACTTGAGGAACTGGTATTCTAGTAAAATCTCTAATCTTCTTATCCTGAACTCTTACCATAGATAGTGCTCTTACAAAATTAAGATGTACCATATAACCTTCATAAACTACATTTAAGAATTTTTTGTCAGAGTATGAATTTTTGAAAATATAATCAAAAAATTCTTTATCATTCATACATTTACTAGTTATATAATTATGTAAATCATCATAATCACATTTCTTATCTTCTTTTTTAAATTTTTCAATATATAATTTATATGTAAGATCATCTGCTAGCATTCTTTTATTAGTAGTAGAATATTCTGACTCAGAATGACTTAAATTACTAACTAAACTATCTTCATATTCTCTTTCAGAATATTCTTCATCAGTAGTGTAATCTAAACCTTCTCTATCATAATCATAAAAATCGTCAATATAATCAAATCCCTTTTGTTGTAATCTTTTTGTAATTAGATCCATTTGTTTTTCAGTTGGTTTTATATCCCTTTTACGTAAAATATCAGCAACTTCACCAGCAGTAAAATCTGAATGCTTTAATTGATCAGCTACATAATTTGTAACTTCTTCTATTGAATCTCTCATAATATTTCTATCTCCTTTTCTAATTATTTATTTTTACCTTCATAATTTATTCTATAATCCATATTGTTTTGATCAACATATTTTTTTTCATTATCAAGCATACTATTAAGTGTTTTTACCTCGTCAATTGTATATTCTCTAGCATCACTTAATGCTTTATAAACGTCATTACTTTTAGCAGATAAACTTAAATTATGTTTTTCGTGTTCTTTTATACATTCATAAGGTATTTTTTCTTTTAATTTATTTAATACATCAGAAGCTTGTTTTAAACTACACATATCTTTTTTTGGTAACTTTAAAACTATTTGTTGAGATATTATTTTATTAGTACAAAATTCTAGCAAATCAGAAACTGAAATAAATATTTCATTCTTTCGCATTTGCAAATTTTCAAGATCTATTGTCTTCTTATTATAATTTTCAATACTACGTTTTAATATATTAACATAATTTAATAATTCATTTACTTTTAGTAATTTTCTTGAAGCCTTATCATTTGTTTTACTATTTGATTTATCATCTTCTTCTGATTTAAATTTCAATAATTTATTTTTTTGTTCGATTAAATCATTCTCATATAGACTCAAACTATTTAAGAATTGTGTTTTTGAAACAGACATTTTCTTGTTTTTAGTTTTTTCGGACTCAAATTCCTTTAAAAAACACTCTTTTATAATAAAGTTAATTTTAACTCCACAATCCTTTATCATTGACTGCATCAATGACACACTTGAGTCCAGATCACGTAAAGCAGAAATATCTAATAGCGTAGGTTTTTTATTATATTTTTTATAAAATTCATCAACTATCCTAATAGCTTTATTAACTTGAGATCTTGCCTTTTCTTTTTTAAAACTATCTTTTTCTATAGGAGAATTTCCTGAAACAATTCTTCCTACTATTTTATGTAACATTCTAGCATTAATCTGTCTTATTCTTTCTCTAGTTAAACAAAACAAATCACCTAATTGCTCTAGCGTAAAATCTCCATTTATTCTAGAAACTAAAATTATCTCTTTTTTTCTAGAAGAATTTAAAACAACAGACTTTTCAGCTGAATCTATAAATTTAACGTTAGGATATCTTTTCTTAAAATCATCTGATAAATCAAATCCATATACAGCTTCAACTAAACCATCAAATGCAAGTAAATTCTCTAAACTGAATCTTTTATTTGCATTAATTTGATCTTCAGTAATTATATCTTTAGACTTGGAATCAGTTTTTGCTACTTTTTTATAAAGTTGTTCCAAAGCTTTAGATGTTACTGTGTCTTCTCCCATTATTTCAACAGGTACTGATTGATCAGCAACAAAATCACCCAATGTTGAATCGTCATCCTCACCTATAGGTTTATCAAGTGAAGTCCATTCAACTGTATTTTTCAAAATTTCATTTACTTTATCTACAGATATACCAAAATGCTCTGCAATTTGACTTATTGTCGGTTTATTACCTGTCTTCATTTCAATACTTTTTATATAGTTACCAACTTTTCTAATTCTATCTACATAATGAACTGGCAGTCTAACAAGTCTATCTTTATCAGCAATAGCACGAGTTATTGCTTGCCTTATCCACCAAGTTGCATAAGTTGAAAATCTAAATCCTTTACTTGGATCATATCTTTCAACTGCTTTGGCTAGACCGATATTGCCTTCCTGAATTCTATCGCTAAAGGACATTGACTTTGTGTTAAATTTCTTTGCAATAGACACTACCAATCTTAAGTTTGAATTAATTAATTTATTAAAAGCATTTTTATCACCTTGTTTAGAAAGTGTGGCTAATTTTATTTCCTCTTCCTGAGTTAATAATGGGAATTTACCAATCTCTATTAAGTAAGCTCTAACACCGTCAAGCATTGGCGCGTTTTTATCAATATCGTCATAAGATACTTCTTCTTCAGATTTATCTTCTTTTATCTCAACGCCTTCCTTATCTAATATTTCATAAATATCGTTAATGTTTTCTTCAGAAAAATTATCATTTACAAAAAGAGAATCTAATTTTTCTACCGGTAAATATTTTTTATTGTTTTTTTGAATCAGATTTGAATTTATATAATTTATTAGTTTTTCTTTATCCATTATTAAATCACCTCATATCAAAACATTAACTTTACATGTTTATAATATCATAATACCCCCCCCGGTCAAGTTTTTTTGATAGCTGTGGAAAAAAATGTAAATAAATAAGACAACAAAAAATGTCAATTTTTTAGAGGTTTATACATACAACTTGTAAACATTAAATTTAAAGTTATAACTTTAATAATATAAAACTTAAAAATATTATATACGCAAAATAAAAAAAGCTAGCATTCTAGCTCTTCTTCTATTCTCATTAATTGGTTATATTTACATATTCTATCCGTTCTAGACATAGAACCGGTTTTTATTTGACCTAAATCAAGTCCTACTGCTAAATCAGCTATGGTTGTGTCTTCTGTTTCTCCAGAACGGTGTGAAATAATTGTTTTATAACCGTTTTCTTTAGCAAGTTTTATGGTCTCTAAAGTCTCGGTAATACTTCCTATTTGGTTAACCTTTAAAAGAATTGCATTACCTGCTTTCATATCAATTCCTTTTTGCAAACATTCTTTGTTAGTTACGAATAAATCATCACCAACAAGTTGGATTTTATCTCCTAATTCTTTGGTTATTTTAGCAAAACCTTCCCAGTCGTTTTCATCTACTGGATCTTCTATTGAAATAATTGGATACTTGCTTATTAAGTCCTTATAAAAGTCTATTAGTTCATCCGTTGTAAGACTTCTTCCTTCACCAACAAGGTTATATTTTCCATTACTATAGAACTCTGATGCCGCAACGTCAATTGCAAGTTTTACGTCTTTTCCTGGTTCATAACCTGCCTTTTTAATAGCTTCCATAATAAGCTCAAAGCCTTCGGTATTAGACTCTAAGTCAGGAGCAAAACCTCCTTCATCACCAACACCTGTTGATAAGCCTTTTTCATTTAAAACAGATTTTAAAGCATGAAATACTTCTGATCCAACACGCACTCTTTCATGAATATTATTTCTTTGTGGAATTATCATAAACTCTTGAAAATCAAGTTTATTATCGGCATGAGCTCCGCCGTTTAATATGTTCATCATTGGAACAGGAAGTGTTCTTCCATTTCCAACATACTCATATAAAGGCATACCTTTAGCTTTTGCGGCAGCTTTTAAAGCAGCCATTGAAACACCTAGTATTGCGTTAGCACCTAAGTTACTTTTTGTTTTAGTACCATCAAGCTCAAGCATTGCCGTATCAATTCCGTACTGATCAAATACATCCATACCAATAATAACGGGTTTTATCTTTTCATTTACGTTTTTAACAGCGTTTAAAACACCTTTACCATTGTATCTTGTTTTATCATTATCACGCATCTCAAGTGCCTCACGTTCTCCTGTTGATGCCCCAGATGGAACGGCAGCGCGAGCCATAATGCCATTTTCTAATGTTACATCAACCTCAACCGTTGGATTGCCTCTTGAATCTAATATTTCCCTTGCTTTTACATCAGTAATTTTCATATTCTAACCTCCTTATAATATACTTTCATTATACCACTTTATAAGATTTTAAATAAGCTTTTTATCGAACTATGTAAATTGACTTTATAACATATTATGAGTTATAATAAAGTATAAGAATAATTAGGAGGGGATTATTATGCAAATCATTTTACTTGACGAAGCAAGATTTGATAATTTTGCAATTAATCACCCTAACCATAACTATTACCAAACGAGTAATTATGGAAGATTAATGACTAAGCACGGACATAATTCTTATTATTTAGGATTAGTTGATGATATAGGTAACATAAAAGCTGCCACTTTAATGATTGTTAAAAACGATAGTAAAGAAAAAAGAAAAATGGGATATGCTCCAAGAGGATTTTTAATTGATTGGAACGATGATGAGTTAGTCAAAAACTTCACTGATGGATTAAAAGAATTTTTATCAAAAAGAAATTTCACATATTTAAAACTTGATCCACTAGTAGTATATAAAGAACATAATACTAATGGAGAAGAAAATACCTTTGGAGAGTCAAACTCAAGTTTGGTTCAAAAATTACAAGGCTTAGGATATATTCATATGGGATACAATAACGGATATGAAGCATCTAAACCAAGATGGAATGCAATTACTACATTAAACAGTAATATCATTTCACTTTATAACTCTATTTCTAAAGAAGCTAGAGATAAAATAAGTGATGCTGCTAAAATGGGGAATAAGGTATATAAAGGAAATCAAAATGACATAACGCTTTTATATAACATTATTAATAAGAAAAACCCACCGATTGATTATTACTTAGATTATTATCAATTTTTTGGTCAAAATGCGTTTGAAATATACTTTAATAAACTAGAACCAATTTCATACGTTAATTCAAGTAAAACCTTATACGAAAAAGAAGAACAAAGAAATAACGTTTTAAACATGCAAATGCAAGATTTTAATAATCCAAATAAAGATCAAATAATGAATGAAAAATTAAAATCTGATGAACTTCTTGCTAAATATAAGAAAAACATGTTAGAAGCTAGCAGGTTATTCCAACAATATCCAAGTGGTATTATAACTGCAGGTACAATAGTAATTAAACATGGAAATAAAATAGCTTTTTTAGAAAGCGGAGTAAATGAAAGCTTTAAAGAAGATTATCCTGAGTACCTACTTAAATGGCAATTAATAGAAACATTTGCAAAGCAAGGATATAAAGAAGTCAACTTAGGTGGATTAACTAGTGATTTGAAAAAAGATTATGAATCTACCGTAAAGACTGAACTTGCTAATAAAATAGTTGAATACGTAGGAGAATTCGATCTTGTTATAAATAAAAAGGCCTATTATACAGGAAGCAAGCTAACTCCAATACTAAACTGGCTTAACACGCCTATCTAAACTAAAGAATAAAATCTTTAGTTTTTTTATTGCATAAAAAAGACGCTTATTAAAGCGTCCTTTTAAGCTTAACAATTAAGCATCAATCTTAGTAACAGTTCCAGCACCAACAGTACGTCCACCTTCACGGATAGAGAACTTAGTACCATTTTCTAGTGCGATTGGAGCGATTAACTCAACTGACATGTTAACGTTATCACCAGGCATAACCATTTCAGTTCCTTCTGGTAATGTTACAACACCAGTTACATCTGTTGTTCTGAAATAGAACTGTGGTCTGTAGTTTGAGAAGAATGGAGTATGACGTCCGCCTTCTTCTTTACTTAATACGTAAACTTGAGCTTCAAACTTAGTGTGTGGAGTAACAGTTCCTGGTTTAGCAAGTACTTGACCACGTTGTACTTGTTCACGTGAAATACCACGTAATAAGATACCAGCGTTATCTCCAGCCTCAGCAAAGTCTAGTTGTTTACGGAACATTTCAATACCAGTAACAACTGATTTTTGAGTTTCTTTTAAACCTACGATTTCAACTTCGTCGTTTAACTTGATTTGTCCACGTTCAACACGTCCTGTAACAACAGTTCCACGACCTGTAATTGTAAATACGTCTTCGATTGACATTAAGAATGGTTTAGTGTTGTCTCTTTCTGGAGTAGGAATCCAAGTATCAACAGCATCCATTAATTCGTCAATCTTCTCTTCCCATTTTGGATCTCCTTCAAGTGCTTTTAAAGCTGATCCACGAATAACTGGAGTATTATCTCCATCATAATCATATTTATTTAATAATTCACGAACGTCCATCTCAACTAAGTCAAGCATTTCAGGATCGTCTACCATATCACATTTGTTCATGAATACAACGATTCTTGGTACTCCAACTTGACGAGCAAGTAAGATGTGTTCTTTAGTTTGTGCCATAGGACCATCAGTTGCAGCGATAACTAGGATTGCTCCATCCATTTGTGCAGCACCTGTAATCATGTTTTTAACATAGTCAGCGTGTCCTGGGCAGTCTACGTGAGCATAGTGACGTTTTTCAGTTTCATACTCAACGTGTGCAGTATTAATAGTTATACCACGTTCTCTTTCTTCTGGTGCCTTATCAATATCTGCATAATCTTCAAATTTTGCCATACCCTTTTCTGCTAATCTCTTAGTAATAGCAGCAGTTAATGTTGTTTTACCATGGTCAACGTGTCCAATGGTACCAATATTAACGTGTGGCTTTGAACGATCAAATTTTTCTTTTGCCATAATTAATTTCCTCCCTATATAAATTACATATCTATTTTATCTAATCTAAGGGAAAATATCAAGTCTTTTCCCTTAGGATTATTTATTATTGTCCACCATTTTTCTTAATGATGTCTTCTGAAATACTCTTTGGTACTTCTTCATAGTGATCAAATAACATCATGAACGTTCCACGTCCTTGCGTATTAGATCTTAAAGATGTTGCATAACCAAACATTTCTGCTAATGGTACGTATGCGTTAATCTTAAGTGAGTTACCTTGTGCTTCTTGTCCCATTGGACGACCTCTACGTGACGTGATATCACCCATAACGTTTCCTAAGTATTCTTCTGGAACAACGATATCAACTTTCATGATAGGCTCTAAAAGTACTGGTTTACACTTGTTTTTAGCTTCTTTTAAAGCAAGTGATGCAGCAACCTTAAATGCCATTTCGTTAGAGTCAACGTCATGGTAAGATCCATCAAATAACGTTGCTTTAACATCTATCATAGGATATCCAGCAAGTACGCCAGTTTTCATAGCTTCTTGTAATCCTTTGTCTACAACTGGGATGTATTCGCGAGGAACAACACCACCGACAATTGCATCAACGAATTCGTAACCCTTATCTTTATTTGGTTCAAACTTAACCCAAACATGTCCGTATTGTCCACGTCCACCTGATTGCTTAATGTATTTACCTTCACAATCACCAGCTTGAGTTAAAGTTTCACGATAAGCAACTTGTGGCTTACCAACGTTTGCTTCAACACCAAATTCTCTTTTCATTCTATCTACTATTACGTCTAAGTGAAGTTCACCCATACCAGATATAACAGTTTGTCCTGATTCTTGATCAGTTTCTGCTCTAAACGTTGGATCTTCTTCAGCTAGTTTTTGTAATGCCGTAGACATCTTTTCTTGGTCTCCCTTACTCTTTGGCTCAATTGCAATTGAGATAACTGGTTCAGGGATGTTCATTTTTTCTAATATTACAGGATGTTTTTCATCACATAAAGTGTCACCTGTAGTTGTGTTTTTAAGTCCTACAGCAGCTGCTATATCACCTGCGTATACTTCTTGTATTTCAGTACGATTATTAGCATGCATCTGTAAGATACGTCCAATTCTTTCTTTTACGTTTTTATTAGCATTAAGTACGTATGATCCGCTCTTTAGTGTTCCTGAGTAAACACGGAAGAATGATAATCTTCCAACGAATGGATCAGTCATTATTTTAAATGCTAAAGCTGCAAATGGTTCACTATCAGATGCGTGTCTTTCAACTTGTTTATCATCCTCATCATGACCCTTAATTGATGGTATATCAGTTGGAGCTGGTAAATAATCAACTACTGCATCAAGCATTAGTTTAACACCAATATTTCCTAAAGCAGTTCCACACATAACTGGGAACATCTTAACTGATAAAACACCTTTTCTTATTGCTCTTTTAATTAAATCAACTGATATTTCAGCACCCTCAAGATATTTTTCCATTAATTCTTCATCAAATTCTGATGCATCCTCAATCATTTCCGCTCTTTTTAATTCTGCGATGTCTTTTAAGTCTGCTGGAATTTCAATTTCAACAGGATTTTCTTCTTGTTTACCATCATACTGATAAGCTTTCATGGTAACCAAATCAATTATTCCGTTAAAGTCTGCCTCAGCTCCGATAGGCCACTGAATAGCCGTTGCTTTAACACCTAATCTTTGTTTGATACTATCAACACTAGCAGCAAAATCCGCACCCATTTTATCCATCTTGTTTGCAAATACCAATCTTGGTACGTGCATTTCTGTTGCTTGACGCCATACGTTTTCAGTTTGTGGCTCAACACCATTTTGAGCATCTAAAACGGTAACGGCACCATCTAACACCCTAAGTGATCTTGTAACTTCAATTGTGAAATCAACGTGACCTGGGGTATCAATAATATTTAAACGATGATCTTTCCAATATGCGGTAGTAGCTGCTGAAGTAATGGTAATACCACGTTCTTTTTCTTGTTCCATCCAGTCCATTTGTGCAGCACCATCATGTGTTTCACCAATTTTATGGATTTTGTGAGTATGGAACAATATACGCTCAGTAACAGTTGTTTTTCCGGCATCAACGTGAGCCATTATACCAATGTTACGAGTGTTTTGTAATGAATATTCACGAGCCATATACTATCAATCCTTTCCTACCAACGATAATGTGCGAACGCTTTATTAGCTTCTGCCATTCTGTGAGTATCATCTTTTTTCTTAACAGCTGCTCCAGTGTTATTTGAAGCATCTATAAGTTCATTTGCTAATTTTTCAGCCATTGTTTTACCACCGCGTGAGCGAGTTGCATTAACGATCCAGCGAAGTGCTAAAGCTTGCGCTCTATCAGGTTTTACTTCAACTGGAACTTGATAGTTAGCACCACCGACACGGCGAGCCTTAACTTCCAATGCTGGAGTTACGTTTTCCATGGCTTTTTTAAATACGTCGTTTGCATTTTCTCCAGTTCTTTCATGGATCATGTCAAACGCGTTATATACGATTGTTTCTGCTTTACCACGTTTACCATCTAGCATAATTTGGTTAATTAACTTAGTAATTACCTTTGAATTATACACTGGATCTGGTAATACGTCTCTTTTTACAGCACGTTTCTTACGCATGTTTTTCCTCCTTTATTACTATTTATTTCTTTGGTTTTTTAGCACCATATTTACTTCTTGCTTGTTTTCTGTCAGCAACTCCTTGAGTATCTAAAGTACCTCTTATAATATGATAACGAACACCGATAAGGTCCTTTACACGACCACCACGTATTAATACAACGCTGTGCTCTTGTAAGTTATGTCCCTCACCTGGAATGTATGCAGTAACTTCGATACCATTACTTAAACGAACACGAGCATACTTACGTAATGCTGAGTTTGGTTTTTTAGGTGTCATAGTTCCAACACGAGTACATACACCACGCTTTTGAGGTGAGTTTGCCTTAAAGTTTTTCTTCTTTAGAGTATTTGTTCTAACAAGTAAAACTGGGGCTTTTGCCTTACGGGTTTTCTTTTTTCTTCCATGACGAAGAATTTGGTTCATTGTAGGCATATTTTCGACTCCTTTCTTAACACACTACCTGGTGTTTCATTTAAATTATATTTTTAAGCCTCACTAAAAAAGTAAGACTTAATATCAAGCTTATATAATATAACACTTTTTTGTGTTAAATGTCAATATAATTAGTTTAAATTAAGCATTTTCATTTGCACTTTTAGCATTACTTTTTAAACCATATTTTTGGTTAAACTTCTCAGCTCTTCCGGTTCTTGATTGCATAGTTGCTTGACCAGTATAAAATGGGTGACACTTATGACATACTTCTACGTGCACCTTATCATTAGTTGATAATGTTTCAAAAGTGTTTCCACAAGTACAAGTAACCGTTGAAGTTTGGTAAATACTTTCTTTTTTAGGCATGTTTCATTGCTCCTTTCGCCATGACTAATAATTAGTCATAGATTTAAAATCTTCTATATTATAACAATAGATAAACTATTTTGCAAGTGTTTTTTCATCTATTAAACTAATAACTTTATCAGCCATCGCTTTATATCCATCTTTATTAGGGTGAATCTCTAGGGTTGATGGTAAATAATTATCATTTGCTAAAAAGGTATCATGTATATCAACAAAGGTAATATCATATTTTCTTGTTAAATACTTCATTTTATTATTAGCGTACTTAATGATAGGTTCTACCATATTTGCAAGCGTATCAGAAAAGTTTGTAAACGGATTATAAAATCCGAACACCATTATTTGCTCTTTACATGACATCTTAAGTTCATATAAAAGTTTATCTACATCTTTTATCGATTCATCAACGTACTTATATATATCATCTACCTCGTTTAAATCAAATTCATTTCCAACGTTTAACTTATAAAACAAGTCATTCGAACCAATACTAAGCGTTACTAAATCAGCTTTTATTAAGGCATGTTTAATAGTTATTTTTTTTCCATTAACTTTTATTTCTTTATTTTCCTCTAAATCATTTAACAAATCAATACTACGGTATCCACTTTTAGCAAAATCCTTAGTATAAAACTCAAGAGCTCCCTTATCTTTTAAATACTCACTTACGTAATCTCCATAACTTTTATCAATCGTATTATAAGGCGTTTGTCCTGCTGCTAAAGAATCACCTAAAGATAAATAATATATTTTTTTATCACGTGTTAAAAAAAAGATTGCAACAAGTATTATACCCGTTATTACAAAACCTATAAGTAATTTATGTCTTCTTTTCATATAATCACCTTTCCATGCAAAATAAAAATAGTATTTAACTCAATACTATTTTATTTTTTAAAGTAAAATATATTACTATAGGTTTTAATCGTCTGTTCTTTCTAATTTTATTTTAGCTCCAAGTTTAGTTAGCTTTTCAACTATTCCTTCATAACCCCTTAATATGTAATCAGCGTTTTCTATAATTGTTTGACCTTCTGCTATTAAACCTGCTATAACAAGTGATGCTCCTGCTCTTAAATCAGTTGCTTTTACTTTTTTTCCCTTTAACTTGCAAGGGCCAATTATAACTGCCTTGGAATTTGTTAATAACTCGGTTGTTGCACCCATTTTGTTTAACTCAAATAAATTTAAGAACCTGTTTTCCCATATGGTTTCAGTAATAATGGACTTGCCAGTTGCCTGAGTTAAAAGAGTTGCAAAAGGCTGCTGCAAGTCAGTTGGAAAACCTGGATATACCTGAGTTTTTATATTCGTTGCTTTAAGTTTTTCAGGAGCACTTATCTTTATGTAATCTACTCCTATTTCCATTGGAACACCAACGTCTTCTAGTTTTGATATTAAAGACTCAACGTGATCTGGTATTATGTTTTCAATAATCATATTCTCTCCTATTACACTTGCTAATATCATGTAAGTACCCGTTTCAATATAATCTGGAACAACCTCATGGAAACAAGAATGAAGATGTTTTACTCCAGTTATTTTAATTTCACTTGTTCCAGCACCACTTATTTTTGCACCCATGTTATTTAAAAACGTTGCAACGTTTACGATGTGAGGTTCTTTAGCAGCATTAGAAATTACTGTTACTCCTTCTGCCTTTACCGCTGCAAGCATAAGATTAATAGTTGCTCCAACTGATGCAAAATCTAAATTTATCTTAGCTCCAGTTAATTTTTCTGCACTAATCGTAAATAAGTTATCCTCTTCTTTAACCGTTGCACCAAGCGCTTTAAAACCTTTTAAATGAAGATTAATTGGTCTTTGACCAATTGAGCATCCTCCAGGAAAGTACATTTGAACATGCTTAAACTTTCCTAAAAGCGCTCCCATAAAATAATATGATGCTCTTAATTTCTTAGAAATTTTTTCAGGAATAAGTTTATTTTCAATATTAGATGAATCTATTTTCATTACGTCTTTATTCCTAGTTACCTTAGCTCCTAAATGATTAAGTATTTCATCTAATGCATCTATATCAGATATATTTGGTACGTTAGCTATTGTTACTTCCTCATCACATAAAACAGCAGCGGGTACTAATGCTACAGCACTATTTTTAGAACCACTAATTCTTACCCTTCCACTTAGTTTATTATTACCTTCAATAATTATTCTGTGCATTTTACTCCTCCATATCTATAGTATTTTATTAAAAACTTAATAAAAAGTGATTAAAAAGCCCTATTTGATAAAAAGATTTTATTCTTTTCGTGAACGATCTTTTTAATGGCAGCCTCGCCCGATCCTATTATTAATCTTGGATCATAAACATCTTTGTTATATTCCAAATACTTTCTTACCGCACAAGACCAAGCCGTTTGCAAGTCAGTATTAATATTTATTTTACAAACACCACAAAAAATAGCTGTTTTTATTTTATTTTCATCAAGACCTGATGCACCATGCAAAACAAGTGGAATTTTAACGTTTTTACATATAGCACCTAATAATTCAAAATCTAAGTCAGGTTCGCCTTTATAAATGCCATGCTTATTACCTATAAAAGGTGCTAAAGAATCAACATCAGTTTGCATAACAAATGATGAAACGTCATTTAAATTAGTATATATACTATCGTCTAGCGCTCCTACTTCTGCCTCAACACTTACGTTTTTCTTCTTAGCATAACTAACTACTTCATTAGTTTCTTTTATGTTCTCATCCAAACTTTTACTTGATGCATCTATCATTACCGATGTAAAACCTGCATCAATCGCGTTTTTGCAAGAAGTAAAAGAGTGTGCATGATCTAAATGCAAAACAACGGGTACTTTTATATTCAAATCATTAATTAATGATTTAACAGTGCTATATACAACATGATATCCCCCAAAATAAGAAACGGACTTTTCACTTACTGCTAAAATAACAGGACTTTTATCACTGTTACAAGCTTCTAATATGTATTTAGCCCACTCTAAATTATTTATGTTATAAGCCCCAATAGCATAACCATCTTTAAGTGCGTTTTTCAAAAGTTCATTACTATTTACAAGCATAATACCACCTACTAATATGATTTTATCACATTTTACATATGTTGATAAAGAAAAACACTAGCATTTACATACTAGTGTTTACATTACTTATTATTTTTTTCTTTTCTTCTTACTATTATCTTTTGTTTTATCTGAATCAGAATATTTCTTTACAAAGCTCATGCTTCCTGCAGAAAGAGCCATTAAAGCAACAGCACCTATAGCTACTGACTTAGTAGTAGTGTTACTCTTGTTTTGTTCCTGTTGCCACTCATCTTCAGTATAAACCGGAACCTCTTCTGATTCATCATCGTTAACATTGCCTGGTAAACTTGTTTCTTCCGCAATTATAGTTGTTGTTTCAGTTTCTTTTTCAGTAGTACCAACTGGTTTACCACCTTGTTCTTTTTTAGTCGTTGTTTCTTTATCAGGAACATTAACTGTCGTAGTTGATACAACTGGTCTTGAAGTTGTAGCTTCAGATACAGTTTCATGACTTCCGCTACCAGATACGTTTTGTCCACCGGTTTGAACTTTTTCAGTCTTATCTTCCTCTCCTGTTGAACCAGCATGATTATTTGCATCAGATAAATCAGAACCATTATATTTTTCTGTTGTTGGAGTTAGATCATATCCAAAATCTCCGTCTTTATCAGCTTCATCAACAACCGCTTCATAATCAATGTTTAGATTTTCATCTAAAACGTCAAATAGCCATTTATTATCATCAAAAGATTGGGTTTGTTCGTTAATGTTATCTTGCTTATCTTTCTCCAAATTATCAGAATAAATTGGATATATAGCTTTAAATTCTTTATTTAAAATAGTTGCCTCATTTGATGGAATAGTATCATCATTTTGCACTGCTTCAAAAATTTCATAATATTCATCTGCATAACTATCAAAACTAGAAGTATCGCCTTGTGAAATATCTTCTAAAGTGTTTTCTAAAACATTTGATAAATTAATCTGATATTCACGTGAAGTTGTTGATGAATTTAATAATGCTGCTGATGAAACAACTAAATTATCATATGGTCTTTTTGAATTATAATCTTCATTATCATTTGTAGCTTTTGTTAAATTATCCTTTTCATTTTCGTAATTAGATACACCAACTTGCATTATATTATAAGATTCACTTATATATGTAATGATTTTCTCATAAATCTCAACATCTGTTGCACTAGACGAAAAATCATCTCTTGAAATAGTTCCGTTATAATACTCAAGCATATTCTCAACATCATCAACACTTAACTCTGTACCGGAATTATTTTTTATATCTTGTGCAACTTTTTTTAATTGTTCATTATCGTTAATATCAAAATTTTCTACTAAAACGTATTCATAATCCGAAGTTGTATCACCATCAGTAGGGCTAGTTGTATCTGATGTTGTAACTGGAGTTGGATTACTAGTTCCTTTCCTGTTTTTTATAGCTACACCTGCAGCTACTAATACTGCTCCGGCAAGAATTATTGCAGTAATTTTTTGAGCAGCCTTAAACTTTGGTAAACCTTGCTTTTTACTAACATCTGGTGTTTTATCATCAATATCAGCATTTTTTTGATACTCATCATATATCTCTTTTAATTCATCATTTTTCTTACTCATTCAAATCTCCCCCTTTTGTTTGAATGCCTCATATACTAACACATTTTGCCTACTTTGTCAATATCCATATAGCATAATTGTTGGTTAAAGAGTTAAATGCAACTTATTTTTAGAAAATTTTAAAACTTGCATTTAGTTGTTTAATAATGTTTAATAACAAACTATCAATTGTTTTCTTAAAGGTGTTTGTGAAAGGAAGTAAAACAATG
>DVMT01000058.1 GCA_018714855.1 Candidatus Aphodocola excrementigallinarum | reverse complement strand
GCCTTTTTATTTAAATCAAGTTTAAATAAAAAGAAGAATGCTATCGCCAATTTCATTGCTAAAGCAACAAAACTTGCCACGCATTCTTATATGAAAAATAGCCTAATACCTAATCTAACGAAAAGGTAAAGGGCTATTTTTTTTGTATTATTTATTATCCTTTAATAATTTAATAGTATCTTTTTTAGCATTCCATATTGATAGATAATTAAATAATACAAATTCTATTGTCATAATAAAGTATCCGATTATGACATAGTTGTTTTTCATTACTTCGTTATTAAACTGATTAAAAAATACAATTATTAAAAGTAAACTACCATAAAAAACAACTAATAATGTTATACTATCATCAAAACCTCTCCTAATAGTTTTTGATTTGTTTTTATCAACATCTAATCCTAATTTGCTCCACGCATTAAGATCTAATAATACACCACACATAAGAAACATACTAGCAACCCAAAACATATTTTTAAAATAATCAGTTGCAATAGTTTGTGTTAATACAAAACTTACTATAACAAATATACATAATAGTATAACTAAAATATTTAATATTTTACACTCTCTAAGATACTATAAAAATTTAAAACTTATGTGTGTTATAGTAAAAACTCGTAATGTAAACAAAAAAAGATAAAATATTAAATAATTTATCTTTTTTTTGATTTTATTGTTATAATAAGATAAAGAAGTGGATAAGATGAAGGAACTTCAATTACCAATTTGTGCTTTATTTTTTTCCATATTATTATGTATAGTTTATTTTTCTAAAAGAAGGGTAAAATTAATAGAAAATAAAATATACGTTGTTATGTTATTAATGGGATTATTAGATAATATAATTCTTACTATAGAAAGAATTTTGGTTAGAAGTGGAAATATTAATGATGTTACATCATTAATTAATACTATTCTTCAAATAACAAATAAAATTGATTTTATAGCGCTAATTATTCTTTGTACGTGTTTATTTTTGTATACTTTAGTAATTTCGGTACCAAAGATAAAAAACAAAATGAATAGTATTATAAAAGTTTTTGGTGTAATTGACATTGCTATATTCATATATATTATGTTTTTAAACGTTGATTTAATAACTTCTGGTTCTATAGTAAGCGTTAGTGGTGGAGGAATAATACCTGCTTATATTACTTGTGGTATTTATCTTTTGCTATCTGTTTTAGTAACAATATTTAATTTAAAAAACTTAACAATACGTCATATACCGATAATTAGTATAATATTTGTTTTCGTATTTTTAATGATAGTTTTTAGAATTGATCCATATGTAATGGTTATTTCGATTACTGTTACGTTTGTAAATTATTTAATGTTTTTTACGATTGAAAATCCAGATCTAAAAATGGTAAATGAACTTTTGATAAATAGAAAACTATTAGAAGATCAAATAGAGGATAAATCTGATTTTCTATTTGAAATGTCACAAGGGATAAAGACTCCTGCTAGAAATATTTTGGAAATGACTAAAATATATAGTGATTTAAAAACCGATAAAGATAAATTGGATTTAGTAAGACAAATAAGTATAACTGCCAATGATTTAATATTTAAAACAAATAATATATTAGATGTATCATCAATGGATGCAAGTAAGATAAGAATAGTAAATGAAGATTATAACCCATATAAGTTATTTGATCAAATAAGAGTATTGGCACAAAATAGTATAAATGATAAAGATATAAAGGTATATGTTAAGTTAAATAGTGTTGTTCCAAAAACGTTAAGTGGTGATAATGTTAGATTAAAACAAGTGGTTATGTCTGTATTATTTAATGCTATCAAAAATACTCAAACAGGTTATATTAATGTATCTGTAGATTCTATAAATAGGTATGATGTATGCAGATTAATTATAAAAATAGAAGATACAGGAAAAGGAATGAGCATTGATAAAATAAATGAAATCTTAGATAATTCTAAAGAACTCACACAAAATGAAATTAGTAAAATTGATAAATTGGATATAGATTTATCAGTTGTAGTTAAAATAGTAAAATTATTAGATGGAAATATTAATATAAAAAGCGTATTAAAAAAGGGGACTGAAGTTACTATAGTAATAGATCAAAAATATAAACCATCAAAAGATGATGTATATAATTATACAGCACTGATATATTCAAAGAAAAGAGTATTAGTAGTTGATGATGATAAGGATGAAATGTTTAAAACGAAAAACGTATTAAGTAATTATAACATAGATATTAATTCGACTATGATTGCAAAAGAATGTATAGATAGAATATCATCTGGTGAAGATTATGATTTAATAATAATAGATGATGAATTAAGAACTGGATCTGCATTAAGTGTCTTAAATGAATTGAATAAAATAAGAAGATTTAAAACACCAGTTGTAGTAATGATTGAAAAGAAAAAAGAAAAAATAAAAAGACAATACCTTGAAGATGGATTTAAATATATTATCTTAAAAGAAGATTTAACTCAAGAGATAAACAGAATTGCAAATAAGTATTTGTAATTTAACATGTTTATACTTGCTTTTTGTTGCTTAAAATATTATACTATTATTATCAAAACGTTGATGAAGAGTATTAGGTTAATTAATCTTTTTAAAGAGAGCTTATGTTTGGTGTAAATAAGTAAAAGGTGTTAGCTGAACTAGCTTCGGAGTTATTGTGTGAACTAATAGTAGCATAATACGTTTTACCGCGTTACAGGTAATATGAGTGTATACATTATATGTATAAATTAAGGTGGTACCGCGAGCTATTTCGTCCTTATGGATGAGATAGCTTTTTTAGTAGGAGGATTTATGGTAGAGGTTGCAAAAATATTATTAGAGTTTATAGGAGTGTTTTTAATAGTGTATGTAGGTTATTATTTTTTATCTTACAGGAAGATTAAAAAGTTTGATAGAAAAAAGATGCCTGTAAACGTAAAATACTTGGTTTTAAAATATAACATAGACGTTGTAAGATTGGGATATAAAAGGGTTTGTAAAACGCTTATGCTATGCGATTCTTTTATTATTGCAACGGTTTTTACTGTAACAAGATTTATTGATAATATATACGTAAGATTATTTGTTGCATTTATTCTTATTTTTCCACTTTTTGCGGGGATATATCATTTTGTTGCAACTTATTATAAGAAGGAGAGTGAATAATTATGGAATATAATTTTAAAGAAATAGAGAAAAAATGGCAGAAATATTGGGAAGATAATAAGACTTTTAAAGCTGTAACAGGGGATAAAGCCAAAAAGCCTTATTATATATTAGTTGAGTTTCCTTATCCATCAGGAGCAGGATTACATGTTGGACATGTAAGAAGTTATACAGCGCAAGATGTATTAGCTCGTAAAAAAAGAATGGAAGGATTAAACGTTTTATATCCAATGGGTTGGGATGCTTTTGGTGCTCCGGCAGAACAATATGCCATAAAAAATCATATTCATCCAAAGGATGCTGTTAAAGAGAATATAAAGACATTTAAAAATCAAATGAAAAACTTGGGCTTTTCATTTGATTGGGATAGGGAGTTTTCTACAACTGATCCTGATTATTATAAATGGACTCAGTGGCAGTTTTTACAATTTTATAAACATGGTATGGCATATAAGGCAACCGTACCAGTTAACTGGTGTCCTAAATGTAAGTCTGTATTATCAAATGAAGATGCCGCAGGAGGAATATGCGAAAGATGTGGTAGTGAAGTAGTTCAAAAAGAAAAAAGTCAATGGATGCTTAAAATGAGTGATTATGCGGAGGACTTACTTAATGGTCTTGATGATACTAATTTTGCTGATAGGGTAAAATTAGGGCAAATTAACTGGATTGGTAAATCAACTGGTGTTGAGATGGATGTTCAAATAGTAGGTGGTGGAAGTTTTTCTATATTTACTACTTGTATTGAAACTGTTTATGGTATAACTTTCTTTGTTATTGCGCCAGATGGTAAGTTAATAAAAGAGTTGATGCCAAGAGTAAAAAATAAAGAGGAAGTACAAGCATATATAAAAGAGACCGCTAAGAAATCTAACATGGATAGAACGGAACTTAATAAAGGAAAAACAGGCTGTATTGTTGAGGGTATTAAGGCAATTAATCCCGTTAATAATAAAGAGGTCCCAATATTCTTAGGAGACTTTGTTTTAGGAGATTATGGTACTGGTGCTGTTATGGCAGTACCTTCTCATGATCAAAGAGATTTTGAATATGCAAAAGTTCATAACCTAGATATGATTCAAGTAATAGATGGGGCGGATACAACTAATCATGCCTTTGAAAAACAAGATTATTTAGGTAAGGGATGCAAACTTATTAACTCGGAAGAATTTACCGGCTTAACCGTTGAGGAAGCAAAGGAAAAAATCACTGAAAAACTTGAAAAAATGGGTATTGCTAGAAAAGTTAACAACTACAAAATGAGAGACTGGATATTCTCTCGTCAAAGATTTTGGGGAGAGCCAATACCTATGATTTATTGTGAAAAATGTGGTTGGCAACCGATGAAGGAAGAAGATTTACCATTATTATTACCAGACGTAGCAGAGTATGAACCAACTGAAGATGGTGAATCTCCACTTGCAAATATTACTGATTGGGTAAATTGTAAATGCCCAAAATGTGGTGCTCTTGCTAGAAGAGAAACTGATACGATGCCAAACTGGGCTGGATCATCTTGGTATTTCTTAAGATTTATGGATCCTCATAATGATCATGAATTTGCTTCTATGGACGCAATGAAATACTGGAATAGGGTTGATTGGTATAACGGTGGAATGGAACATACTGCAAGGCATTTGCTTTACGCGAGATTCTGGGTACAATTTTTATATAATATTGGTTTAGTGCCTAATAAAGAGATGATATGGACGCGTGTTTCTCATGGTATGATTTTAGGTTCTGATAATCAAAAAATGAGCAAATCAAAAGGAAACGTTATAAATCCTGATGATATAATAAATGAATATGGCGCTGATGCATTAAGAGTATACGAAATGTTTATGGGTGATTATACACAAGATGCACCTTGGTCAACAGAATCTTTAAAGGGCTGCAAAAGATTCATTGATAAAGTAGTAAGATTATACGACAAAGTTAATGATAAAGAAGGATTTACACCTGAGTTAGAGGTAATTCAAAATAAAACCATAAAGGCAGTAGATAATGATTTATCAAAAATGGGATATAATACTTATATTTCATCACTTATGATTTTAACTAATGCATATGATGATAAAGAATTTATTACTAAACAAGATTATAAGTTATTACTTACTTTACTTAATCCAGTAGCTCCTCATATAACAGAAGAGTTAAATGAAAAACTAGGATTTAAGCCAATTTGTGAAGGTACTTGGCCAGTTTGTGATGAATCTAAACTTATAGAAACAGAATTCGATATAGCGGTTCAAGTAAACGGTAAGTTAAGAGGTACTATTACTATATCAGTAGATGATACAGAAGATGTTATTAAAGAAAAAGCATTATCTAACGAAAACGTAAAAAGACATATCGATGGCAAAGAGATAGTAAAAGTAATAGTAATTAAAAACAAGATAGTAAACGTAGTAGTAAAAGGATAGTTTTAATACTATTCTTTTATTATGATGTGAATTATGTTCATCTTGACAATCAAGTAACCATTTCGATAAAATAATTAGCTTTCAAACAAAAGGGGGATTTATAATGAAAAAATATAAGTTACATAATCAAAACTTACTTACTGAACATATAATGATTGCTAAAGGGTTAAACGGAAAATATAATTTGAACCTACATCTAGTTGATCTTGCTGTTCTTCTGGTTTCTCAAGGTGTAAGATTTTTTGTGGATAATAAAAATAATATTCCTTTACTTTTTGTTTTTTTAAGCTCTTTAGGCGTTAATTGGTACTGCATAGGGACATATATTTTTGATAGTATGAAAGTGCCAAACAGTAAAAAAAGACTATCTGATTTAGAGAACATTTTAAAAGAAAAAAATATAGATGTATCATTTAGTAGTGCTACTGTTTGTGATGATTCTACGGTTCTGTTAAATAATGAGTGTTTTATAAAATATTATGATGAAGATGATATTTTATTTTATAACATGGATAATATAAGAGGACCAGATATTACTTATGACGTAAAAAAATGCCTAATGAAAAAAAGAAAGTTTAAAAAATATGATAAAAGTATTAGTTAAGTAAAAGTATAGTAAAAGTAAATCAAAATAAGTAAATTGCTTATTTTGTTTTATTTTGTAGTAAAAAATGGTATAATATGTAAAGAAGATTTAAACCATAATAGAAATAGGTGATTAACTTGAATATAGACGGATTAAACATTAATTATTTAGACTTTGGAAATAAAAAAGGTGATGCTATTGTACTTCTTCATGGTTGGGGTCAAAATATATCAATGATGCAAATGCTAGGAGAACCTTTTAAAGATAAGTATCGTATTATTGTAGTTGATTTTCCTGGTTTTGGGGGTAGCGATGAACCAAAAGAAGTTATGGGTGTTGATGGTTATACAAAAATAGTTGAAAAATTATTAAATAAGTTAAACGTTAAAAATCCTATATTAATAGGTCATTCTTTTGGAGGAAGAGTATCCGTTAAGTTTGCATCAAGAAATGATGTGAAAAAATTAATTTTACTTTCACCGGCACTAAGGAGTCATGATAAAAAAGGATTAAAAACCAAAGTACTTAAGTTTTTAAAGACGGTTCCTGGAATTAAAAACTTAGAGTCTTGGGCTAAAGACCATATCGGTTCACGTGATTATAAAGCGGCAAGTCCTGTAATGAAAAAGGTTTTAGTTGAGACTGTTAACGAAGATTTAAGTTTGGATGCAAAAAAAATAAAAGCTCCAACGATTTTGATATATGGTGATTTAGATAGTGAAGTACCAGAAGAAGATACTAAAGAATATGAAAGGTTAATACCTGATTGTGGACTTATACTATATGAGGGATGTACTCATTTTGCTTATTTAGAAAGAATTAACCAAACGATAAGTATAATAAGAAATTTTATAAAGTAAGGATGTGTTACAAATGTTTTATATAAGTTTAATACCATTTATCGTACTATTGATATATGATTTTAAAAAATCACTTCACATGGCACAGCAAAATTTATATAATGATGATAAAAGGTTTTTAAAGTGGACAATAAAGGATTTTAGCGCTTTAAAAACACCTTTTAAATGTTCTTTAGTGGTATTGATTACTTACCTTATATTAGTTATTTTTAGATTAGATTCTAAAGTTATAACATCTATCTACTTTCTTGTTGTGTGTTTAATAATACTTATATTAAAAATTAAAGAAAATAAAAATAGTGATGTTAAAATATCACTTAAAGTAACTGCAAGGGTTAAAAGACTTATTTTTACAAATGTTATTTTGTTTTTGATACTTGTTTTTGCTCTTAGTTTTATAAAAAGTATAAATATTATATATTTACTTTTATTCTTATATGATTTACTTATTAACTTTGTTGTTATGATATCTATTATAATTAATAAACCTGTTGAGAAATTGGTTTACTTATCATATAAAAATAAAGCGGTTAAAAAACTAAAAGACATGAAGAATTTAAAGGTAATTGGTATTACCGGGAGCTATGGTAAAACAAGTAGTAAAAATATTTTAAGTGATATTTTAAACGTTAAGTATAATGCTTTACCATCACCTAAGAACTTTAATACTCCTTATGGACTTATTATTACGGTTAATAATCATTTGGATAAGTTTGATGATATATTAATTGCAGAGATGGGAGCTTATAAAGTAGGTGAAATTAAAGAACTTTGCGATTTAGTTAAACCTAAATATGGTATTTTAACTAAGATAGGGACAGCGCATATTGAAATTTTTGGTTCTCAAGAAAACATTCAAAAAGGAAAGTTTGAACTTATTGAAAGTCTTCCACATGATGGTATTGGGGTTTTAAATGCAGATGATAAACTTCAAGTTGATTATAAATTAAAAAACGATTGTAAGATAATATGGATAGGTATTGAAAATAAAGATGCGGATGTAAGAGCGGTAGATATTAAAACTTCTAATAAAGGAACTACTTTTAACGTTATATTTAAAGGTGATAAGAAAAAGTATGAGTTTACAACTAAATTACTTGGGTATAATAACGTATATAACATATTAGCATCACTTGCTTTAGCAAAAGAATTTGGACTTAGTATTGATCAAATGAAAAAGGCTGTTTCTGGTGTAAGAAGTGTTGAGCATCGTTTAGAGCTAAGAAAAGCGGGTAATATTACATATATAGATGATTCTTATAATTCTAATCCAGTTGGTTCTAAAATGGCTTTAGAAGTTTTAAAAGAAATGCCAGGATTAAGAATCGTTATGACACCTGGTATGGTGGAACTTGGGGATAAATCATATGAATTAAACAAAGCTTTTGGAACTTATATGAAAGACAGCACTGATAAAGTTATTTTAGTTGGAAAGAAAATTACAAAACCAATTTTAGATGGTCTAAAAGAAGTTAAATATAATGATAAGAACATATATGTTGTTAAAAGTACTAAAGAAGCATTTTCTCTTGTTAAAAGTTTAACCGGTAATAAAGAGGCATATGTGTTAATAGAAAATGATTTACCAGATATTTATAATGAATAGGAGTTGATAATTATGAAAATAAGGGTTGGAGTTTTATACGGTGGAAAAACAACAGAGCATGAGGTAAGTATAATAACTGCTGTGCAAGCAATGGAACATTTGAACACTGATAAATATGATGTAATACCTATGTATTTAACTAAGGAAAATGAAATGTATACTGGTGATCCTTTAAAAGAAATTGAGATTTATAGGGAACCAGAACTTTTAAAACGTTATTGTAAAAACGTTGTATGTTATAACAAAAATGGTGCGTTAGCATTACAAAGTAAAAACGGATTGTTTAAAAAAATAGTAAAAGAAGTTGATATTGTAATTCCTTGTGTTCATGGATATAACATGGAAGACGGAAACGTCGAGGGAATGCTTGAGACTTTTAATGTGCCATATACCGGAAGTGATATATATGGATGTACGGTTGGTCAAGATAAAGTATTCCAAAAACAAATCTTAAATGAAAGCGGGATTTCTGTTCCAAAATATGTTTGGTTTTATGATAGTGAATACTTAGAAGATGATCAAAAAATAATAGAAAACGTTAAGAAACTAGGTTTTCCTGTTATAGTAAAACCAGCAAGGCAAGGAAGTAGTATAGGAATAGAGGTAGCTAAAAACGAAGAGGAATTAAAAGATGCTATAGAAGATGCAATTAAGTATGATGAAAAAATACTAATTGAGGAAATAATTCCAAACATGGTTGAATTAAATTGTAGTGTTTTGGGTTCGAGTTCATATTGTGAAGCATCAGTAATAGAGCAAGTTAAAGGAAAAGATGAGATATTATCATTCAATGATAAATACATTGGTTCTGGTGCTAAAAAAGCCGGTGGTAAAGGTGCTTCTAAGGGAATGCTTGCATCAGATAGGATAATTCCAGCTGAAATACCTGATAAATTAACAAAGGAAATACAAGAAACTTCTAAAGAAGTATTTAGAGTACTTGGTGCAGCTGGTGTTGTTAGAATAGATTATTTATATGATAAAAAAGCTAAAAAATATTATGTTAATGAATTAAATAGTATACCAGGAAGTTTAGCATTTTACTTATGGAAACCATTAAATAAAGATTATGATGAGTTATTAGATGACATGATAAATATAGCTGTTAAAAGATTTAAGAAAAAATTAAAGAAAACTACTATATTTGAATCTAATATCTTACAAAACTATGGTGGCCTAAAGGGTAGTAAAGGTTTAAAAGGTAAATTAAGATAATAAAAAACTAGTTACCAATTTAATTTGGTAGCTAGTTTTTGTTATTTATCATTTTGATTTTCAGTATTTTCAATATTTGATTCACTGTTATTTTCTACTTCTTCAAAGTAGTCTTTACCTTTTTCCATGGTATTTACTTTTTTTTCAATAACATCGTTGTTTTTGTTGTTTTTATTGTTCTTATTTTTATCTTTGTTTTTCATAAAAACCTTCCTTTCTTTTGTATTATGGCGTTTATTTTTGATTTTATTCATAAATGAATTGACTTATGCTTTATATGTAATATAATAAAATTAGTGGGGATGTTTTGATGGAAGTAGTAAATAATAATGATGTTGTAAGAAATTTTATAGTGATGGCATTGACTAATGGACAGGACTTTAGTAAAAGAGAGTTAAAAAATAATGCTAAAATTTTTTATAATAAAATAAAAGATAATAAAAAAATATTAAAAAGTATAGTTGATGTTTTATATTTAACATCTTATATTGTAACTTATTATACTTATGCTATGTATCCAGATGATGAAAAAACAAAAAAAGAAATGGCATTTTTAAATTCTTATGATTCTACCGAAAAACTTGTTAAAAAGCTTAATTTTGATTCCTTTTATAATCTATGCTCTGATACTGTTTCATTTTGTTTAAGTTATGATGGTTATGGTAAAAGAATGTGTATATTAAACCTATTTAATGATAAAGATAATGTTATTGCGAAATTTCCTCTTGTTATAAATGATTTTATTTATTATTTAAGAAAGATAGATGAAAATGAAATTATAGATTACTATAATTTTCAAAAAGATATTTTAAAAAATGATTCTGTTGCGTTAGAAAAAGCCGTTTGTTATGGTATCGAATTATTAATTAAAATGCAAGATTATGATCCGGATAATTATAAAGAAGTAATTAATAGTATAGCATCACAATACTATACATATAATAAATATTTATTATTAAACAATTATAATTTAGATGAGTATGCTTTAGATATACTTGATACAATTGAATCAGGTTTTGAAGAGCTCCGTGGTTTTTCTCTTGACAACATTCCTTTTTTAAAACCATTAGTAAGGGATTTTTTAGAATATAATAAGCTTTCTTTAGAACAAAAGAAGAGAATGAATAATTTCTTTGTTGAAAGTGAATATAACAATAAAATTTTAATCAATAATTCAAATATGAAAATAAGAGAAAAACTTAGAGAAGTGTTTGGAAATGCTGATTTGGCAGATGAAAACGTATGCAAAACTTATAAAAAGGAATTGAATTACTTAAAAAATAGTGAGTTTTTTGATTCTTTTGCAAGAATTTTATACACGGATTTATTTACTTTGATTTATGATGATTTTGATTGTTATCCTGATAATGAAGACAATCAAAAAGAACTTGATTTTATGAAAAACATCAATAATATAAATGAGCTTAAAACATACTTGTTAGAAGATGATTATGCACTTTTAGAAGCTATTAATTGTTCTATTTTCTTTGATTATTTACCTTTATTAAGTAAAAAAAGAATGCTTCTAAACATGATTGATAATAATATGTACAAGTATTTTATTACAAATGAATATAAATATGACGTATTAGAATGTAGTAGAAAATATAACATTTATGATGCTTATTTAATTTATAAGGAAAATTTAAATTATGAAGAGGATAAAAAAAATGCAATTGCAAAATCTAGTAAAGATTTAAATGAAGATTTATTAGAATTAAATTCAAAGGATTATAATGATATTATTTTTGATATATGTAATATTTTTTATAAATATAATAAATACAAAATAAGTAATAATAATTGTGATTCTGATATGGTTGTTTTAACAAATAATTTAGAAAATGATTATGATTTGTTTTTAAACAACATGAATAAAAACATTGATATAAAATTAATGCTATTTCAAACATTTTATGAATATTTATCCTTAAGTAATTTGGATAAATTGAGGGTTCAAACTCACTACAAAGAATTAGTAGATAATGGCAAGGTTAAAATATTTAATAAAAAAAATAAAAATTCCTAAGATTAGGAATTTTTTATTTTTATATATGGCGGAGTGAGAGGGATTTGAACCCTCGCGCCAGTTACCCAGCCTACACCCTTAGCAGGGGCGCCTCTTCAGCCTCTTGAGTATCACTCCGTCTGACAAAATTAATTTTACACTATATTAATTAATTGGTCAAGTAATAATCTTATTAATCTTTATATCCGACACATTTTTTGAATAAATTTATATCTATTTTGTTATATAAAATATCAAAAACCTTAACGGATAAAATAGATTTTGCAAGAACTGGTAGGATAAAACTTAATACATATACTAAAACAATTACTATTATTGCGGTTAGACTTCCGGGATTATCATTTATGGTTTCGTTAAACCCGTTTACAAAGCACATAACTATAAATAGCACTCCTAAGATTCCAAGGATTGGAGCTATATATCCGTAAATCATTCTTATTATGCTACTTCCAATGGTGCAGATATATGCCGTTATTATAAGCATGATTTTAATAAGCCAACAAAAGAAACTTTCTATTAAAACACCTATTAAACCAATTAGTTTTCTTAATTTACTTACGGTTGCATACTTAAGCCAATCTTTTAGATATTGCCATTTTGTTACTTTAACGTCTTCATAAACATTATTGGTATTATTAGTATTTGTGCTATTAGCTTTTCTTTGTGTATACCTATTATAGTTTTCGTTTACTTTGTCTTTTAGATATTGATCATAGTCTTTTCTTTTTAAATCATCTAAAAGTACTTCTTTAGCTTCGTTAATTTTAGCAGACATATTAACTGCATCGCTTGATTTATTTATGTCTGGATGCCATTTTTTCATTTGTTTTTTGTATGCTTCTTTTATTTCTTCACTGCTAGCGTTTTCACTAACACCTAATAGTTCATAATAGTTAAATGTAGTATTCATATAAAGCTCCTTTGCTATAATTATATATTAAAATAAAAATATTGTAAAATAAATGACATAAAAAGACATTTTTTAAAATTTATATGTTATAATCATATTATAAAATACGAGGAGGATAAAAATGAAGTGTAGTAATTGTGGTACTTTAAATACCAATGGAAGTAAGTTTTGTATAAACTGTGGAAAACCATTGACTAACGAAGATACAAATGATAAGGAAAAAATAAATAATAATAAAGTGGAAAGCATTCAAAACGATGTGAATCAAGAAGTATTAAATAATATCCAAAATATAATATCTAATAATCTTGTGCAGCAAAATAATGGAAATGAATTTGTTGATGTATCTGATAACAATAATGAAAAAAAGCTAAGGAAAAGTAAAAAGAAATTATTATTAATTTTATCTATCATAATACTTGCAATTATTTTTGTTGTGTTGCTTGTTTTAATATTTAATCCATCATCTAAGAAAATATTTACAAGTCAAGTTGATAAATTATATTCAAGTATAACAAAAACAAGTAAAGAGTATGATAGTGCGTCTTTAAATTTTGAAATTGCACCTAGTATAACAGGTACTGGTTCCAGTGAACTAGAAAATATAGTTAATAAATTTAAAATATCTATGTCCGGTGGTGTAAATCTAAAAGATAAAACACTTTTATATAATATAAAATTAGATTATGATAATAAAAACATTATGGATATAGATGCTCAATATGATAAATATTTATATATGTTCTTTAATAACTTGTATGATAATCCGGTAATGGATGAAAGTAGTAATTTTGATGATTTGTTTAACAACGATAATAAGTTAACTGATGATGCTTTAGTTGTGTTAGAATCATATATAAATGCGTTTAATAAATCATTAAAAAATGAGTATTTTTCAAGTGGAAAAGAAAGTATAAATTATAATGGAAAAACAGTAAATGCTAAAGTAACTACCTTAAATTTAACATCGCAAAATCAAAAACAATTATCAGAAGATATAATTAAAGTATTATCTAATGATGAAGATTTTATTAGTTCTTATGCTAAGATAACGGATGTTAGTGAAGAAGATGTAAAAGATATGCTTACTTCATCAATTTCTGGTGAAGCAACAACTGATCTTAATATATCTATATATACTACCGGATTAAAAAATGATTTTATAAAGGTAGCAGTCGAATCTGATGGAACAGTAATAGAATTTCAAAATAAAGATAGTGATGATAATTATTTAATTAACGTAAAATCTTCTGATGGTATTAATTTAGGATTTAAGGTAAAATATAGTGTAGCTTATAATACAAATTTTGAATTAAAGGATACAACAGGTGCTGTTAGTATGGATGATGCAGAAGAAGAATTATCAAATTCATTTAATAAAGTATTAGAAAGTGAAGGATATAAACAGTTAGATGAAGATTTTAAAACTTTAACAGGTATGGGAATAAATGATTTTATTTCTTACATGATTGGTTTTGGTAGTAGCACTGATACTGATTATAATATTGATTATGATTATTCATCACAGTATTATTAATATAAGTTAATAAAGAAAGCAAAAAAACATGCTTTCTTTTTATTTGCACAGTCATTATTTTAAAATAATAATAAAATATAGTGGTGATATCATGTTTAAGTTTATTAAATCTCAAATAGAAACTATA
>DVMT01000057.1 GCA_018714855.1 Candidatus Aphodocola excrementigallinarum | reverse complement strand
GATCTATTTTCATAATACCACCACCGCAGAAATAATTATACTATCTTTTATTATATAGTGCAAGATAAAATGTCCTTTTTTAAAGAAGCTATAATAGTATATTCTTTAACTTATTTAATTTTCATAATGTTTTTTTACATCATCATATAAATTTTTATTAAATTTTTTATCCTTAATCATTTCAATTTCAAACTTATATGGTGGATAGCTTTTACCATTATCACATTTTATATATGGAGTCTCTAGTATTTTAGGTATGTCCTCTAGTCTTTTATTATATAATATGTTTATCAAGTTGTTAAAACCAATATACCCATAACCTATGTTTTCGTGCCTATCCTTATGTGTTCCTATACTATTTTTAGAATCATTAACATGTACACACCCTATTTTATCTATACCAATTATTTTATCAAAACTATCTAAAAAAGAATCAAAATCATTCATGTTATAACCCGCATCATTTAAGTGACAAGTATCTAAACAAACCAATAATTTATCGCTTAGTTTAACACCATCAATTATTCTTTTTATATGTTCTAACTGAAAGCCTACCTCAGTTCCTTTTCCCGCCATCGTCTCTATGCATATCTTAACGTTTTGATTAGATGTTATAACCTCATTTAATGCATTTATTATATTATTAATTCCATTATCTAAATCAAGTGTTGTATAACTTCCAGGATGTAAAACCAAATAATGAACCCCAAGCTTTTCAACTCTTCTTATTTCTTCCTTTAAAAAATCAATTGCAAACCTATACTTTCTTTTATCTTCATTATTAGCTAAATTAATAATATAAGGAGCATGACAAATAACGTTTTTAATATCAATATTATTTTCCTTCATTAACTCTTTAGCTTTTCTAGTTAAATCATCATCTATCTCACACCTTTTAGTATTTTGTGGAGCACCTGTATAAAACATAAAAGTATTAGAATTATAACTAATAGCTTCCCTAACACTACCTAATAACTGCTCTTTACTACCAAAAGATACATGTGACCCTATTATTAACATAAAATACCTCATTTCTAGTAATAATTATACTAAATAATTAAAATGAAAGCAAAAGAAAAAGAGTAATTTAAATTACTCTTATATATTATTGTGCTGCTGATGTTGTTTTACTACAATCAGCTGTAAAAGTCATTGAGTGTTCTGCAACACTAGTAATCGAATTTTTTACCTTGTCACCTTTTCCTGAATCACCAGTATGATAGTAATCTGTCAAAGCAACATTAGCAAACTGTCCTTTTGCAGTTACAGTTACACTACTTCCGCTAATTGAAATACCATAATCCTCGTCAGTTATATCATTACCATCATGCTCTATATCGCTTAATTCTGCTAACTCAGATTCTGTTATTTCATTATCTTGAGCACATAACATTTCAGCATTTCTTTCTATCATTTGTACAGAATCATAAAATGAATTTGCTCTTGACTTTCTTATTGTTCTATTAATTTGTGTTGTTGCAATAACCATTATAATTGCTAGTACTACGATAACCGCCAATAACTCGATTAAAGTAAAACCTTTATTATTCTTTTTCATATTTCATACCTTCCTTTTTATTATTTTATCATTAACTAAATATTACCATTATTAACTATTTTAGTCAATATATATTTATTTTCTTTTTAAAATGTTTACGGTTTTTTTACCATAACTTCTTGTTTTATAAATAACCAAATTATCATATTTTAAATAGTCTATTTTTAGTTCTGTTTCACATACTATAATTCCGTTTTTTGATAATAAATCAATGTTTTTATTTATAATACTAAGTGATTTATTAAGTTCTTCTGTTTGATATGGTGGATCTAAAAATATAATATCAAATACTTTTTTATCATCTATAAAACTTTTTAATGCATCACTTGCATTCATATATACAATATTAGTATTATCAATATTAAGCATTTTTATGTTATCTTTTATTGTATTTATAGCAATTTTATTATTATCTACTAAATATGCTTTTTTTGCACCATTTGAAATAGCTTCTATTGCTAAATTACCAGTACCTGAATATAAATCTAAAACGATTGAGTCTTTAACATAGTCTTGAATCATTGCAAAAATTGATTCTTTTACTCTATCCATTGTTGGTCTTGTACCAAAAATATCAAATCCTTTTAATATTCTTCCTTTATATTTACCGCTAATTATCTTCAATTAAATCACCTACAAACATTTTATCATATTAATAAGTAATTTTAAATAATACTTATCTTCTATTTTAGATATCGCAAATACTTTTTTACCTAAGTCTTTTAAAGAAGCTCCTAAGTGATATAATTCTTTATCATCAATGATTATAAATCTATCGTGGAAAGTATTTGTGTATTTTATTTGCAATAAAGGATATTCACTATTAAATTTATTAATATCAGTTTTTGTTAGTTGCGATTTTTTATCATCTGTTATTAAAAGTACTACAACATTTACTTTCTTTTTAGATAGAATATCAAGCGTTACTTTATCTACAAAGTTATCTATTATTATGATTTCTTTACTTGCCTTACTTATAATATCTACTAAAAGGCTATATGCATCATATATTTCTCCATCAAAAAATAATTTACTTTTTAAATCCTCTTTTCTGTCAAATTTATTAAAAATCTTATTTATCTTGTCTTCATGATCTATAAGTGCATTTTTAATATAACTCGTATCATTTTCTATTTCTATTACCCTTTTAAATATGTCTTTGTTTTCGTTTATAAACCTTCTCATATAAACAAATGCATTCATTATGTTTACACTTATTTTAGCAGCATTCTTTGTTCTTAAAACACTTGATAACATTGCAACTCCTTGCTCGGTAAATACATGAGGTAATGTTCTTTTCATGTTTGTGGTTCCAAATTGGAACCGCAAATTATCAATCTTTATTTTATTATATTCTTCCTTAGTTAACTGAAAATAGAAATTATTAGGAAATCTTTCTATATTTCTTTTTACGGCTTTATTTATATCTTTAGTACCATTTGTACAACCATACAAAAATGCCAAATCACTATCAAGCATAACCTTTACACCACGCACTTTATATATCAAATTTCTTATGTCCGTTTGTTCCTTTAACTCATTCATTTCATGCCTCCTTCTAATTTATAATTCTCTGTTTCTTTTTAATTTCCCCTAAAAAATTAAAAAAAGTGTTACTTTTTATTAGTAACACCATTCGTAATATGTTTTATCCTATTATTTATTTTAATTGATAACATATTTATTTTATTTTGAATGTCTATATATTCTTTTAATATTTCGTTTTGTATTAATTCTTTTTTAGCCTTTATAAAGTCATCTTTAACATTATACTTTTCGTATAATTCCTTAGCTTTATTAAAATTATCAATTATTCTTTTTAATTCATTATTATTTTTTATCTCATTTTTTATCTCTAATAATCTTTTATTCAAATCAGTTTTATTTATTTCATCCGTTATAGCGTATGCTTTATCAATCATTTAATCACCTCAGTACGTTAATAAATTTACTTAACATATCTATTTTATCCATTATGTTATTTATTTTATCTTGTGTTCTTAACTTATATTTTTCTTTTACCTCTTTTATAAAAGAATCTACCATTTGTGGATTCCTATTAAGGGTTTTATACCAATATGAATTAGATCTTAAATACCTTTTGTAATTTGGATTAGAATCAATTATTAGTTTTATCTTGGTATCCATTAGTCCTCAAACTTTTTAAATACTTGTCTTGGTTCATATGACGAAGAAGAAGCATTTGATGACGCTTTAGAACCTGCTAATCCTTGAAGTAACCCTACTACTTTTTGCATGGAATTTACACCTTTTTGGACCTGATTCATATCAACGTTTTTAACCCAATCAATAAGCGATGATAAACTAAAATTTTGATTGTTATTGCCTTTAATTTCGCTTCTTACCTCATCATCTGTTTTTTTATATTTACTCCATATCTTATCATCATCACCATATAAAGACCAAATCTCGTAAAATCTTTGCCAAGTCATATCTCCTTTTGTTACATAACTTATAAGTTCTGGTTTCTTTCTTACAAACGCTTTAAATTCTTCTTTTATGATAATCACCCTAATATAGTTTATGCACATTTAGACTTTTTTTTCATTTTCTTTAGTATTATTTTGTCTTCTTTTGTAACACGAAAAGAATCGCATATCTTACTTATTGCCTTATTAAATGTCACATCATCTATTTTTGTATGTTTTAAATAATTTAATGTTTCTTTAGGATACTTAACGTAGCAAATGCTAATAAGCCATGCCTTAACCATCATAACATAATAAAAATCATTTTTATCATTATCTATTAATTTAAATATTTCATTTAAATATTTTTCTTCTATAAAATAAGATAGTAAAATATCAAAAGCACATCTTACTTTCCATGGATTGGTACTTGTTAATGATTTTTTTACATAATTAAAAGTTTTTTCTTTATTTTTGTTTATAGATTTGCAATTTGCAATAACCATATCACATATAGCCCAGTTATCAATTTTTTTTATAAATTTATCTAATTTCTTTAGCATCAAATCAAAATCTTTAATACCTGATATAACAAGACCTTCAATTAATATTTCTTCATAATACTCATCTTTAACGTCATTTAAAAACAAATTATAATCACTTTTTAATATGTCTTTTGCTATTTTCTTTAATATTGGGCTTCTTACTCCTATTATTCTTTTATTAGTATTATTAATTTTAGTACTAAAATCTTTATATTTTAAATCTTGATTAGAAAATAATAACTTAATTAATTTTTCATCAGTCATTTTACACCTCTTTTTAATTATATCATAATTAAAAAGTTCATTTAAGAACTTTATAATTTACATGTAACAGTAATTATGTAATAATCAGTATTTTCATAAGTCAACTCATATGAAACCTCAATATTAGTATTTTTATTAATAGTAAAATAATAATCATTTTCCATAAGGTTATTAATATCATTAGCAGTTGTTTTTACATTAACAAAATTACGTAATATAAAGTTACAATCATTTGCAACACCAGCTTTAGTGAAATCATTTTTAAAATAAATCAAACTAAGAAATACATAATTTACTTTATAATTATCATCATAGTAAACACTTATCTGATCCATTAAATCTTCTTTCTTGTTTTTATATGCATACGTTGTAATATAACTGTTATCATTTTCTTTTATTACTTCTTGTACCGAATTATCAAAACCAATATCTAAAAATAGTTTTGATCTGTCATTAGGTTTTATAATGGCACTGTTCCCACTAAAATCATTAACTGTTTTATAAGTATCATCAGTGTTTTTAGTTAAATACCATTCATTTAAGAAGCTCGAAAAAATAAGTAATATTATTAAAACCAATGTTATGATAGACCATAAAATAATTTTTTTAAAAATCTTCTTTTTATCAGTTGATGAAGCGTAGGGCCTCCCCGGAAATTCATCAAAATATATCCCCTTAATATTCTTCATGTTTACTCCACCTCTATTTTAAATAATAACATTTATTAAATTATTTAACAATACTTTATTTTCTTTTGCTTTTAAGTAATTCTTCTAACGCTAATTCTATGTTCTTATTTTCTATTACGTACTCATTAAACAATTCTTTTACATCAAAGGATTTTATTAGTGAATCTTCTATTTTAATTAGTTCATTATTTCTTTTTTCTGTTTTATTTATAACGTTATAACCTTTACTGTCTTTTTTACAAAAAACTCCTAAAATAATGTATAAGTTATTTGTTAATTGTTTAAATGTTATTCTAATATCATTTATCCTTAATTTATATACTTTTTTTATTTTCGTTATGTTTTCTCTTTTTGCTTTAGCGCCATCTTTTTCAATCATTTTAAAACCGGATAAAATATCACCATAATAATCATTAGAAATGTTATCTTTCAAAATATCTTTTAAAATTTTATTTTGTTTTTCTAAAAAACCATAATAAAATATGTATATCTTTTTATTAGTATCATCAGTTTTAGGCTTTTCATCCAAGGTTATGTTATATAAATAAGTTGTAATAATTTCTTTAAGTTCTTTATCTTTTAAAGACGTAGTTAATAAATTTATTATCTTATTTAAAACTTCTTTTATGTTACAATCATATTTTATAGAATCTAAAAACATATAAATATCTTTAGTATTATTTAAACTCCTTAAAGCAACTAAATAATTATCACAAATATAATCCTCATCATCTTCATCTTCTTTTTGAGTGGTAGTTAAATCATCATATGTTACCGTATTATCTACGTATTTTACCAATTTTCTAAGTTCTTTTTTAGGATCATTATCCATACTACTTTTTTTATCTTCTTTAGTTCTTATTAAATAAATATTTAAATCTTCTAATAATTGTTTTCTTTTTTCTTCATTATCTTCGTCATTTATCAAACTTGTTATTGCAGATAAATTTCTTGGAATTAAAGATTCGTTTAAACTAATGTCTTTTAAAGAATATTCTAGTATCTTCTTTTTTCTTTTTACTTCTTCTTTTTCTTTAAGAGTGTTCTCATACAAATCTATCATAACGTTCATGATTGACATAACGATTTCTTCATTTATTAAAAAAAGTTCCTCATCTCTTTTTTTCATTTCAATAAGTTTGTTATAAACCTCTTTTAGTTTTTCGTTTTTTTCTGATCTTATCTTTAAGGATTTTAAAAATCTATCACTAAAAATTATTTGTTTGGATAAACCATATTCCTTTAGTTTTTTATTTACTTCTTTATCATGTCTTTCAAATTCTATTTTATACTTAAGTAATTTTTCTACCGCAATTAAATTTGCGTTACTTACGATATCGGTTAATTTATTAAGCAACTCATCATTATAAGTTAAGTTAATTACATTTTCTTTTTTAAAAGGCTTTCCCTTTGGTTTTAAAACATCATAAACAGGTTTATACTCCGATAATTTTTTATTTATTTCCTTAATTTTTCCATTATATGAATTTATTTTTTCTCTAATTAAATTAATAAGTGTATCATTCATTTATATCACCTAGCATAATTATAACATAAAAGAAACTATAGTTTTATAGTTTCCTTTATCTTTTTAATCACCTTTTTTTCAATTCTTGAAATATAGCTTTGTGATATACTTAGCTTTTTCGCAAGCTCTTTTTGGGTTATTTCTTTTTCTCCAAAAAGTCCGTATCTTAATTTCATGATTTCTTTATCTCTTTTTGGAAGTTTTTCAATTTCTTTTAACAAAGTATTTTTAAGATCATTATTTTCTAGTTCTTTAGTTACTAAATCAGGATCAGTACCAAGTATGTCTTCTAGGTGAAGTTCGTTTCCTTCGGCATCAAAAGAAAGTGATTCTTCTAGTGATACATCAGCGTTTCTTTTTTTATTTTTTCTTAAATACATTAGTATTTCGTTATCAATGCACCTAGACGCATATGTGGCAAGCTTTATGTTTTTATCCATTTTGTATGTGTTTATACCCTTTATTAAACCAATGGTTCCAATACTTACTAAATCTTCTAGGTCTATTTTGGTGTTTTCATACTTTTTAGATAAATACACAACCAATCTTAAATTATGTTCAATAAGTTTGTTTTTAGCTTCCATACTTCCGTTTTCAAACTCTTTTAAGTACTTTAACTCTTCTTCTTTACTTAAAGGCTCTGGAAGTGCATCAGTTGAACCTATAAAAAATATAGTACTTACCTTTTTAAATAACTTCTTTAAAAACATTAAAATCTTTTTCATTTTAAATCCTCCTTAATTAATTTTTCATGCAAGAGTAAGTCTACTCCTTCAATTCCAAAATTATTGTCAGTTATACCAACCAAACACTCAGTTTCTATTTTTTTACCATTTATGATAATTTTTTTTATTTTAAAACATTTAAGTAAACTTTCTTTGTTTACCGTTTTGCAAGGAACCAATATACACCTTGGATTATAAGATCCTAAAACACTTTTATTAATAACGATAATAGGTCTTTTTTTATATGGATCATATAAATTATTACCAGTGTCTAAAAAACCCGTTAAAAGCTTTGTTTTACCATTTAAAAAAGTTATTTTAACCTCATACTTTTTGACATATTCTTCCTTTAACTTTCTTTGCTTTTTTACATATATAAATAAAATTATAGGAGATAAAATAAACACCAAAACTAAGTTTATGCTAAAACCATTATGATAAAAAATTAGTCCAGTATTTTTATATGCTAAAGAATCATTAATTAGGTATAAAGCGCCTCCTAAAATGATACTTACTAAATATAAATATATAATGTTGTTAATGGTGTATTTTATGTCTTTAAAACCAAAGGAAATTAATACCATAAATATAGATATAACGGCCTTTAACAAAAACAAAGTAAATGAGTTAAATGGATAAAATAAAGAAAATATACTTAAAGCACCAACTAGGGATGCAAGTAATAACCTTTTTAATTTAGCATTTCTTTTTAATATCAAGGACACACAAAGCAAAAGAATAAAATCTAAAAAGAAATTCAAAAATAAAAGTAAGTCTAAATATATTTTCATTTTTATCACCATTTTAAATATAAAAAAAAAGCACTAATAAAAGTGTCGCAAAAAAGATTAAATATTAAAAAAAAGCTTAATTAAAAGCTTCTTCTATTCTTTAAGAAATTTGGTATATCATCGTCATCGTCGTCATCAATTAGATCATTTACCCTTGATTGATTAATTTGTACACTACTATTTGCCGCAGCTTGTTCTTTTGCTTTTTGCTCTCCTTTTTCAAAACCTGTTGCAATAACCGTTACGATTACTTCATCAGTTAAATTTTCGTTAATAACCGCACCAAAAATAGTGTTAATATCATTGTTAGAAGTTGATCTTACTACTTCTGCAGCATCTTCAGCCTCAAATAAGGTAAGGTTTGCACCACCGGTTATGTTTATTATAGCATCCGTTGCACCAGATATGTTTGTCTCCAAAAGTGGACTTGATACGGCTTGTTTAGCAGCTTCAACAGCTCTATTTTCACCTGTACCCATACCAATACCGATTAAAGCATTACCACTTTTTTCCATTACTGCTTTAACATCAGCAAAGTCTAGGTTAATAAGTCCGGTAACAGCAATTAAATCAGATATTGATTGTACACCTCTATGAAGTACGTTATCAACTTCATGGAAAGCTTCTACCATTGGTGTTGACTTATCTATTATTTCTCTTAATCTATCATTTGGTATAACGATTAAAGTATCAACGTTTGCCTTTAATTCAGATAAACCTTCAATTGCTTGTGCCATTCTTCTTTTACCTTCAAAACTAAAAGGCTTTGTTACTATAGCAACCGTAAGTGCTCCTAGTCCTTGGGCTATTTCTGCTATTACAGGTGCCGCACCAGTACCGGTTCCACCACCCATACCACAAGTGATAAACACCATATCAGCACCCTTTAGTGCTTCTTCAATTTCCTTTTTAGATTCAACGGCAGCTTCCCTTCCAACCTCAGGACGACCACCGGCTCCTAATCCTCCAGAAATTTTAGAACCTATTTGTATTTTCGTTTCTGCCTTAGAACTATTTAATACTTGTAAATCCGTGTTAGCAACGATAAATTCAACGCCCCTAACACCACATTCTATCATTCTATTAACAGCGTTACCACCGCCGCCACCGACACCGATAACTTTTATTTTTGCTAATTGATCTACTGGTAAACCAAACATCTTATTTCCTCCTTAATTATCAAAAAAGTAGTTAAAAATTCGTCCTAATACCGAGGCATTTTTACCTATTTTAGTTTTATTATGGATTAAGCCATCGACATCATCACTACTAAACATTGAATATTCTTTTCCCCTTAATTTAATCTTTTTAACAAAGTACTTAATAGCACCAGAAATTGTGATAAACCTTGCTTTTCTAATTCCTAAGGTATTCATTAAATACGTTTTAGCATTATCACCAAAAACGTCTTCTAAAACAAAATTTATTCCCGGCATATCAGTTATGCCACCTAAAACCATTATATAACGAATTTGTTTATTTGTTAATACTTTTAGTTCATTTTTCGCAACATTTAGTATTTCAACCAAACGTTTATTAATTATTTTAGATAACTCATACTGGTTAATTTTAACAAGTTTGCCATTAACGTCATGAGCTTCATAAGTCTCCGTTTTATTAGCATACCTAGGATGTGCAACACCAAAGTTTTCCTTTATCTTTCTTGCACTTTTTTTAGTCGTATAATAAATGTACGAAATATCATTATCTATTATTTTAGAACCAATATTTAAAACTGAAGCATTGGTTATTATTCCCTTATTAAAAACGGATAAAGTAGTCGTTTCCTTTCCGATGTTAATGATTAAAGAAACGTTTTTATCCATATCCTCATCATGAACCTCTTCATAGTCCGCAACTGAAGATAAAACAAGATCAATTGCCTCAACCCCACAAGCTTCAACCACTTTTGCGTAACTTGCAACAAGCATTTTAGGAACGCAAACCATCATCGCTCTTACGGCTAGTCTATCACATATTTTATTTTTAGGATCATGAATTGTTTCAATTTCTGAACCATTTTCATAAATAGTAAAATCTATCGGAGTAATATTAACTAACTCCATGTTAGGCATAACACCTTGCATAACAGAGTTTTGAACCCGCAGAATATCTTTTTCAGTAACCATTTTTTCATCGTTTACAATGGGTACATTACCATGAACCAAGCTGCATTCAGTATCAAAAGCTGGTATTGTAATTATGGCTTTTTTTACTTTAATACCTATTCTTTTTTCTATGTCATCTAAAGCAAGTTTTAATCTTTGAATCAAAAGATCTTCATCAACTATTTTACCATGTTTTATTCCTTTAGATCTAACAGATGACACCGCAAGAGTTCTGTACTTTTTCTCAAAATACTCATAAACTAATATTCTAACGGTATCAGATGCAATATCAATACATGTATATATTTTCTTCATAGGCATTACTCCCTTTAAACTCTACCATATAAGATTATTATACTATATAAATCATTTTTTTTAAAGCATAAGTTTAGAAAAAAGAATAATATTAATCATAATAAAAAGTGATTACTTAACCTCAAAGTAATCACCATAATCCAAATATAATGTTCCGTTTTGCTTACCTACGTTTTCTAAGATAGTATTATATTTATTAATTTTAGAAAACTTGTTAACGGTTAAATATACACTATTACCATCATTCATGTATAAATAGTAACGATCAGCATCTATATCATTAGGATCATACATTACCTCCGATATTTGACATAATATATCATCATCTATTTTACCCATAGCCTTTTTGAATTTTTTCAATTTATTTTCAGGCACTTCATTAGTTAAGTAAGGTGCACACACTATTTTATCATCTTTTATTGTTTTATCTTCAGTTACTTTATTACCAGATGCTTTATCTATATATAAAATTTTTTCTTCTTCTATGGTTATTTTTATACTTAATAATCCTTTTGATACTTTTGCACTTTTAACGTATGGATTTTTAAGAAGTTTATTTTTAACAGAAAAAGAAAAAGTAGAAAAATAAGATGGATAATCCTCTAAATTTGCTTGTTCTATTACTTCCTGATCGGTTAAAATGTTGTTTCCCTTAATAATAATACTTCTTATTGGCACATCAACGAACCTTATAAATAAAAAGCATATTAATAAAATAATTACAACAAGAAAAAGTAATCTGCCTACCCTAAGGCGTTTTTTCCTTTTTGTCTTATTCTTTTTCATTTTACTGCTCCCAATTAACAAATTCTTGTTCTATTTTCAAATCAACACCAGTTTCTTCTTTAACCTTATCATGAACATAACAAATTAAATTTTTAACGTCACTTGCTTTTGCTTTATTATAATTAATTATAAAATTAGCATGTTTTTCACTTACCTTTGCACCACCGATATTATATCCTTTTAAATTGCACTCTTCAATTAGTCTTCCCGCAAAATCATTATCAGGATTTCTAAATACCGATCCTGCAGATGGATATTCTAAAGGCTGCATCATAAGTCTTTTTTGTCTTCTTCTTTCCATCAAATCTTTTATCTCTTTTTTATCACCATGCCTTAAAACTATTTTAGCTTGTAGGCATATATAATCTGGGTTATGCTTTAAAAAAGATGATCTATATTTATAATCAAGATCTTTGTTATACAAAGTTTTAACCTCTAAATTTGGTGTTAATACCTTTACTTCTGATACAACGCAAGCCATATCAGACTTATAAGCTCCAGCATTCATAAAAACAGCACCACCGATACTACCGGGAATACCGCTTGCAAACTCTAAGCCAGTAAGACCTTCTTTTAAACAGGCGTAAGATAACTTTACCAAACTGTATCCTGCCCCAACCGTAATTACCGTGTCATTGATTTTCAAATCATCAAAAGAATCTAATTTTATTATTACCCCATCATAAACATCATCACTAAATATTAAGTTAGATCCAAAGCCAAGTACTTTATGTTTTAAGTTGCTACTTCTAAGTTTTTTTAACAAAAGTATTAGTTTTTCAGTGTTTTTAGGATAAACTAACAAAGTAGCAGGTCCTCCTACTTTATAAGTTGTATAATTACTTAACTTGACGTTTTCTTTTAATTTACCAATATCATTTTTCTTAATAAACTTAATTATGTCTTGCATCCTTATCACCTACTAGTTTTACTATTTCATCATAAATTCTAGAAGCACTGTTTTTTACTTCAAACTTTTTTAAGTTATCTTTTAGCTTTCTTGTAAATATCTTATCATTTAATATTTTTTCTACCAAACGTAAAAGTTCGTCTCCTTCTAATTTTTTTTCTTCCAATATTAACGCCGCGTTTTTACAAGCCAAATCCATCGCGTTTTTATACTGGTGATTTTCCGTTACGTAAGGACTAGGTATTAAAATAGAAGGTACGTTTAAAGATGATATTTCACTTAAAGTTGATGCTCCCGCACGAGAAACTAAACAATCAGTCTTCTTTAATAAAGATACCATTTTATCTACGTAGGGTACAATCTTAATGTTGTTAGTATATTTCATCTTTTTAAACTCATCAAAATAATTCTTACCAGTTACGTATAAAACCTCATAATCTTTATTATTAAATAAAGTTAGCATATTTTTCATTTTATCACTTACCGTTTTAGATCCAAGTGATCCCATCACTATTAAAACGAGCTTTTTACCAT
>DVMT01000056.1 GCA_018714855.1 Candidatus Aphodocola excrementigallinarum | reverse complement strand
GTCGTGGGCGTAGGTAAATTGAGGAGAGCTGATCCTAGTACGAGAGGACCGGATTGGACCTACCTCTGGTGTATCTGTTGTCACGCCAGTGGCAGTGCAGAGTAGCTATGTAGGGAATGGATAACCGCTGAAAGCATCTAAGCGGGAAGCCAACTTCAAGATGAGTTTTCCTGTTTTTAAAAAACTAAGATCCCAGAAAGACTATCTGGTTGATAGGCTAGACGTGGAAGCATAGTGATATGTTGAGCTGACTAGTACTAATAGATCGAGAGTTTAACCCTATAATTTGATGTACCGTATTATCATGTTTTCAGAGAATTATTTCTCTATATTTTATTGGTAACGATAGCAAAGTGGATACACCTGTTCCCATCCCGAACACAGAAGTTAAGCACTTTAACGCCGACGATAGTGTAAGCGAAAATAGGAAGTTGCCAATTTTTTTTTGCAATAAAAAAGACCTTTTATGGTCTTTTTTACTATACATCATGAAAAATAAGTAATAATGATATTTAAAAGGCAGTGTTTATTTCTTATCTAAACACTGCTCGATCATAGAAATTATTACGTTATTGAAGGAAGTATTATTTTCTTTTGCTATTTTTTCTACTTCTTTAATTAATTTTTCTTTTATGTATAGTGATTTATAGCTGGCCGGCTCCTTTTTTTTCGTACTTTTTGGAACAAATGCCATAATATCACCCCTCATATAAAATTTTAATATATTAGTTTGTTGCATGATATATCAGAAATTTCTGATGTTATTTTTGTTTTTAGAATATTCTATAATGAACTTGCAAAGGAAGGTGAACAATATGCTTTTTAAAACAAGTAAATTATATTGTAAATATGTTATTGCTATAATAAATAATAACATTAAGAAATTTAAATTTGATACTGATTCATATAAAGAACTAGATGAAAGATTATATAAATCTTATTTAAAATTAGAAAAAATAATAAACTCAGAATTTTCTGATTGATTATAGTATATTATTTATTTTTTAAATATTTTGTAACATTTTGAAAAATGATACTTTTATATTGTAATAAAAGTTTTTTTTTTGCTATAATGAATATGGTGATAATTATGGAATATAAAGTAGTTACAAATTCAGAAGAAGATACAATAATTTTGGCTCAAAATTTTGAATCTGAAAAATTTAATAATATGGTTATTTGTTTAATTGGTGAATTAGGTAGTGGTAAAACCATATTCGCAAAGGGATTTGCTAGTGCATTAGGAATTGAAGAGAACATCACTTCTCCAACTTTCAATATTATAAAGGAATATACATCTGGTGAAATGAATTTATATCATATGGATGTATATCGCCTAGAAGGTGACACATCTGAATTAGGTCTTGAAGAATATTTGAAAAAAGATGGTGTCATTATAATTGAATGGGCAGATATGATAAAGGATGAGCTTCCAGAAGAAAGATTGGAAATTAGATTTAAAATTACTGGTGAAGAAAAAAGAAGTCTTACTATAATACCACATGGTAGTAAATATGAAGACTTGTGTGAGGATGTACTTTGAAAACTTTATTTATAGATTCTTCTAGAAAAAAACTATCTGTTGCTCTTTTAATGGATAATAATATAGTGGGATTATCAAATATTGAATCTTATAATAAGCATTCAAATTTTTTAATGAATGAAATAAAAAAAATATTTGATAATTCCGATATTGATATTAAAAACATTGATAATATAGTAGTTTTAAATGGACCAGGAAGCTTTACTGGAATACGTGTTGGGGTTACAATTGCTAAGACATTGGCTTGGTCATTAAATAAAGACATATACGTAGTAAGCAATCTAAAAGCTCTTACAATAGGTTATATTGATGATATTGTTATATCTGTTATATATGATAAGTCAAACTATTCATACGTAGGAATATATGAAAATGATAAAGAAATTGAGGATTATATAAATATAAATAGTGAAATATTTAACATAAATAATAAAAAAATTACAATTTGCACAATTGATAATAATGATTATGTAAATACTTTAAAAAGTAAATTATTAGTAAATAACAATGTTACTTTAAAAATAATTAAAGATTATGATTATGTTAATTTAATAAAATATGCTTTATCTAAATCAAAAGTTAATCCCCACTTGGTAAATCCTATTTATTTAAAGAAGATAGATGCTGAAAAAAATGATTATAAGAAAGTATCATAAAAAAGACATAGAAGAAATAACTAATATGGGATTAAATCTACATGCTAATTATAAGTTTGATTTAAATGATTTTTCTTTCTGTTTAGTTTGTGAAGAAGATGATGCTATCATTGGATTTATTACTTATAGTATAATTTATGAGCGTGCGGAGATATTGGATATATATGTAAGTAAAATTCATAGAAAAGAAAAAATAGGTACAAAATTATTAGAAAAGGTTATTTTAGAATGTGTAAATAAGTTATGTGAGAATATTACTCTTGAAGTTGATATTAACAATCAAGTGGCTTTAGACTTTTATTATAGTTTTGATTTTAAAATAGTGGCGAGAAGAAAAGATTATTATAATAATGGTATGGATGATGCGTATGTTATGGAAAAGAAGTTGAGGTGATAGTATGAAGGACGTGTATATATTTGCGATTGAAACTAGTTGTGATGAAACAAGCGCAAGTATAATAAAAAACGGTAACATTGATGTTGCAACGGTAATTTTATCACAAATAGACATTCATAAAAATTATGGAGGTGTAGTACCTGAAATAGCAAGTCGTAATCACGTTAATGCTATAACAATTGTATTTGAAGAGTGTTTAAAAAAAGCTAATCTTACTTTTGATGATATAGGTGCTATTGCAGTAACTTATGGACCAGGTCTTAATGGGGCTTTATTAGTTGGAATAGAAGCTGCGAAAGCTTTATCATTCGCAACTGGTAAACCACTTATTAAAGTAAATCACATGAAAGGTCATATTTATGCTAATAAGTTTAGTGGAGAATTTAAATTTCCATTACTATCACTAGTTGTATCAGGTGGGCATACAGAAATAGTTTATATGGATAAAGAGTATTCTTTTAAAAAAATAGGTTCAACTCTTGATGATTCTGTTGGTGAGGCATACGATAAAGTAGCTAGAGTAGTAGGTGTTCCATATCCTGGAGGGCCATTAATGGATAAGATGGCTCGTGTTGGTAAACATACCTATAATTTGCCGGCTCCAAAAGATGATAATACATATGATTTTAGTTTTAGTGGTATTAAAAGTGCTGTTATTAATCTTGTTCATAATGAAAAGCAAAGAAAAAATGAAATTAATAAGGAAGATCTTGCTGCTTCATTTCAAGAAACTGCTGTAGGAATTCTGGTAAAAAAAACTATTAGGGCAATAAAAGAATATAACGTAAAACAGTTATTAGTTGCCGGTGGTGTATCTGCAAATAGTTACTTGAGAGAAAAACTTTCAAAAGCGTGTAAGGAGCTTGGTGTGGAACTTTTAATGCCTGCTTTAAAGTATTGTACTGATAATGCTGCAATGATAGGAGCAGCAGCATATTATGAGTTCTTAAATAAAAATTTCACTGATTTTTCATTTGATCCAGAACCTGGATTGGATTTATAATAAAAGAGGTGTTTTAAATGAAAAAAAATAGTAAAGGTTTTACGTTAGTTGAATTACTTGCAATTGTTGTTTTCTTAGGTATAATTGCTGTTATTGCTGCTCCAAATATGACAAGAGAAATAAGAAGAAGTGAAGAAGAAAATCAAAGTATTTTAAATCAAAAAATAGATAATGCTGCACATTTGTATGCAGCAAAGTATTATGCTAGTAAATTGATTAATAATGAAGATATAACTTTTACTCTAAATGATTTACAAAGTGATGGATTAATTGATTTAAAAGATAATTGTTCTAATAATTTAGATGATGAAATAATAATTGATCATAATGGATATAATTATGATAACATAAAATCTGATAAAGATACTTGTTATCAAGAACAATAACTAAAAAGAATGGCGTTTACCATTCTTTTTTTAGTTTGTTTTCAATAAAAAGTATTATAAAGTATAATATGTTTGTTAATATGCCAAGTAGGATTACTCCTGTTATTACAAGGTTTGTGTTAAATACTTGTGATCCATAATTTATTAAGTAACCTAAACCTTCTTTTGATACTAATAGTTCTCCCATTATAACACCAACAAAGGTCATTGATAGGTTTATTTTAAGAGAACTTATAATAGTATTAAAATTTGATGGCAAGACTACTTTTGTAAATATTTGAAACTTATTTGCTTTAAAACTTTTCATTAGTTTTATACTTGTGTTATTTGTGTGTTTAAAGCCGACGTATACGCTTATTATGGTTGATATAACTGATATTAAAAGTGCCATGGTTATAATTGAGTTTTGGTTTGCACCGGCCCAAATAATGATTATAGGACCAAGTGATACTTTAGGTAAGCTATTTAGTATTGTAAGGTATGGATCAAGTACTCTAGATAAAAACGGACTAAACCATAATATGGCTGCGAATGCTATTCCGATTAATGCGCCAATTCCAAAACTTATTAGTATTTCTTTCAAAGTTACCCATACGTGTACGAATAGATCATTCGTTTGATATAAGTTTATTATTGTATCAACGACTTTTTTTGGACTAGAACATAAAAATGCGTTTATTATTTTGTTATCAGAAAGTACTTGCCATAATATTAAGAAAGTAACCAATATCGTTATTTGTATTATTATAACTTTAATTGTGTTTAACTTTAGTTTTTTTAAATATTTTTTGTGTTCTTCTTTAGCTTTCATAGTGATCTAAGTCCTTCCATATTTCGTTATAATAATCTTTAAATTTTTCATCTTCTCTTCTTTTACTTGGAAGTAGTTCGTCATCTATTTTTATTTCGTAAACATTTTTTACGGTTGCTGGTCTTTTGCTTAGGACAACTACTTTGTTTGCAACTGATACGGCTTCTTCTAGGTCATGGGTAACCATAATGGCTGTTTTTTTCTCTTCTTTTATGATTTTGTAAACATCGTCTGATACGGCTATTCTGGTTTGATAATCTAATGCTGAAAAGGGCTCGTCTAAAAGAAGTATATCTGGTTTAATGGCGAGTGTTCTAATTAATGCAACCCTTTGTCTCATACCTCCAGATAGTTCTTTTGGATAACTTTTTTCAAAGTTTGAAAGTCCATATTTTTTAAGTAAGCTTTTTACGTATTTTTTATTTTCTTCGGTTACGTTTTTTTGTATTTTTAAACCTAGCATACAGTTATCAAAAACGGTAAGCCAAGGAAACAATGCATCTTCTTGAAACATGTATCCAACTTTTATGTTTTTGTCTTTAAATTCTACTTTCCCAGAACTTTCTTTTTGTAATTTACCTATTATTGAAAGAATCGTTGATTTACCACACCCAGAAGGTCCAACTAGTGCGATAAAATCGTTTTCGTAAACTTCAAGATTAATGTTTTCAAGCGCACATATAACTTGTTTCTTTGTTAGGTAATTCTTTGATAACTCTTTTATACTTAAGAGTTTTTTCACTTTTAACTTCCTTGGTAAACTAATTTGTCATATGGTGCTTTTTTGTCTAATTCTTTCGCACTTTGCATTATTTCTTGTATGTGATCAAAGTCTTTTTCTGTTATTTCAGTGCTGTTTGGCCATGCATCATTGGTTTTGTATCTTTCGATCATTACGGTTAATTCATCTAATGATAATTCTGGGAAGAATTCTAAAATATCTTCTGCAACTTTTTCTGAATCGGTGTTCATTACGTATTCTAATCCTTTATTAACGGCGTTAGTAAATCCTTCGATTACTTCTTTATTTTCTTTTATATAGCTTTTTTTAGCGTTGTACGCGGTGTAAGGAACTTCTCCTCCCCATTCTCCAACGTATCCAACTACATATCCTAAGCCTTGTTTTTCAACGCTTGTTGCATTTGGTTCAAAAAGTGTTACGAAGTCTTGGTCTCCTCCTATAAAGGTACCTTCCATGGCAGCGAAGTCAACGCTTGTATCAATTGATAAATCGTTTTTTGGGTCTATGCCATTTTCTTTTAATCCCCATTCAAAGGTCATCTCTGGCATGCCACCTTTTCTTCCTCCAATAACGGTTTTTCCTTTTAAATCATCAAGGGTAAAATCATCGTATTTTTCTCTTGATACTAAAAATGAGCCATCTCTTTTGGTGAGTCTTGCAAAGTTAACTAAATAGTCTTCTTCGCCGGCGTTATATATGTATATGGTAGCTTCACTTCCACAAAAACCGATATCTACATCTCCTGATAAAACGGCAGCGGTAACATTGTCAGCGCCTGATGCTAATGTTAAATCAACGTTTATTCCTTCATCTTCAAAGTATCCGTTTGCGATAGCAGCGTATTGTGGTGCGTAAAATATGGTGTGGGCAACTTCTGCTACTTTAACGGTTACAAGTCCGTTATTATCTTCTTTACTATTTTTATTATTTTTTATTACGAAAAATAAGGCTACTAAAAAGATGATAATAACGCAAATTATAATAATAATCTTCTTTTTCATACTTCCTCCTTTTACAATAGTAGTATATTCTTTTTTAATTTTTAGGTGTTATGTATGGATTGTAAAAACTAATAACCTGTGTTAATATTGTTTTGGTAAAGTATATAAAAAGCTCTTAGTATTTTAATTTGTTTTTAGGTAATTATATTAAATAGTCATTGATGTAGATAAAGGAGTAAGCGTATGGATGAAAATAAGAAAGACATATCTAATTTTAATTATGATCAAAAACTTAGTTATGTTAAAAGTATTTTATTTAATAATGAACTAACTAAAGCATTAGATATTTTATTAAAGGATGAAAAAAAGGATTTGCAAACAACTAAAATGGTATTAAGTGTTTTGGATGAGGATTTGATAATAAATAAAATAAAAAGTGATAATAATTTAAAAGATAAAGAAAATACCAAGTTATATGTTTACTCTAGAATTCTTGCAATTTTATGTTTTTATAATAAAACCATTGTATTAAATAATTTTTTTAAAAGTTTAACAGAAGATGAAATTAAGAAAATAGCGATGTATGAATATCAAAATAAAACTAATGTATCATTTAGTAGTAAGGTTTTTAATAAATATTGCTTTAAATATAAGGATGAAGCTTTAAATGATGATGAAGAGGAAGTTCTTATGCTAGATGATGAAAAAGAAAATAAAAACAATTGGAAAAAAAATAAGATTTTGGTTTTTCCGATATGTGTTTTGTTTTTAATATTTTGTTTTGTAGGATATAAGTTATATGATTATAATAATTTGATAAAAGAGTATGATAATAAGGTTTTGCCAGGTGTTTATTTAGATGAGGTTAATTTATCTGGTAGTAATTTAGACGAAGTAAAGAATATAGTTTCAAGTGAAACTAGCAAGATTAAAAATGGTACTGTTACGATAAAAAACGTTAATGGTGAGGCTAGGTATACGTATGAACAAATGGGTATAAGTATAAATAGTAAAGAAGTTTATGATGAAATTAAAAATTACAATGATAATTTATCTTTTATAGATAAAGTAAGAATGATAAAAAATAACAAGGTGAATAAAACTTTTTACCTAAAAGCTACATATAATGAAGATGATATAAATAACTTTATAAGTACTTTAGAAAATGATTTAAATACGACTAGAAAAGACGAGGGATTAGTAATTGATGAGAATCATAATGTTTATTATGAAAAAGGTGTAAATGGGTTTACTTTGGATAAGGAAAGTACTAAAATAATGATTATAGAGGCTTTAAATAATTTACAGGAAAATATGGTTATTGAAGTTGATGGAAGTATAGATAAGATGAAGGCTGGTAATGAAGCATTATCTACCATAAATAAAAAGATTTCTTCTTATACAACTTATTTTTTAAATAAAGGTAATAGAGGGCATAATATAAATTTAGCATCAACGAAATTAAATGGAACTATTTTAATGCCTGGTGATGTCTTTTCTTATTTAGAAATAGTTGGCCCATATAGTTCTTCAAATGGATATTTGCCTGCTCCTATATATTTAAACAGTGAGGTTTCAACTGCTAACGGCGGCGGTGTTTGTCAGCTTGCAACAACACTTTATATGACACAGTTAAAAGCAGGATTAGAAACCGTTGAAAGAAGAAATCATACCTTTGCACCTAATTATGTTCCAAAAGGACTTGATGCAACGGTATACTCAACCACAACTGATTATAAATTTAAAAATAATTATGATTATCCAATTTATATAACATCATATATAAATGGTAATTACTTAACGGTTGATATTTGGACTAATGATGCGGCACTAGGTGGAAAAACGTTTGAACCTTATTCAGTATATTCAAATGGTGCTTATCTATCTTATTTAAAAACAATAGAAAATGGTGTGGTAACAAATATTAAGTATTTAGGAAAAAGTGTTTATAAAACGATGCAGTAGGTGATTAGGTGATTATATGAATAAATATGAAGAAGATTTAAATTATTTTTTAAGGGAAATAGAAAAAAGGCATATTTGGTTTTACTTTGATAAAAGTAAAAAAGATTTAAATAGTTTTGTTAATGAATATTTAAGCACCCATAAATTAGATTCAGAATATAAATTATCTTACTTTATAAAATGCATAATAAAATATATGTTATCTATATATGATTCACATACCTTTTGCTTTTATAATGACGTTAAGTCTTTACTGGTAGAGTTAAGGTTTATAAAAGATGATTTATATATAATAAATGCTTTTAACGAAGGTTTAAAATATTCTAAAGTACTTGAAATAAATAATTTTCCTGTGGAAAAGTTAATTAGTAAGATTAAGAAATCTTTACCATATAGTACTGAAGCTTGGTTAAAAGCAAGAATAGAGAGTTTTTTTAGTGATTTAAACACGATAAATGAACTTTCATTAACAGATAGTAACAAGGCTTTATTTACGGTTTTAAAGGAAGGTAAAAAGTGTAAATATGAATTATTTCTTGATAAACAACTTAAGTTTAAAGACGATGATAATTATGATATAGCATTGCTTGATAATGCAATTAAAATTAGGTATTCAAAATGCGCTTTTCCTAAAGTAGGAAACATGCTAGATTTTGTAAAAAAGTTAAAACGGATTTCTAAAGATAATAACATAACAAACTTTATCATTGATATAAGAGGTAATACCGGTGGTAATAACACTGTTATTTATCCACTTTTGGACTTTTTAAAAAATTCTAATTTTAATGTTATAACCATAACTGATAGGAACGTTTTTTCATCTGGTCGTTTTGCTTTAATAGATTTAATTAACATAGGAAGTAAAACCATTGGTGAAGATATTGGGACATCTTTAAATTGTTTTGGTAATATAAAAACGTTTAAACTTCCTAACACCAACTTAACAATAACTTACTCAACTAAATATTTTGATTATGATCCTTTAAATAGGAAATTAATTCAGTATACTACTAAAGATGATATGAAATCTATAAAAAGTTTTAAACCTATTTTTTATAAGCCTGATTACTATGTTTGTAATTCTTTAGAAGATTATAAAAATGGTGATGATAAAGTTATTGATGAAGCTGTTAAAGTACTTAATAGTTATAGTCATATGATGTAAATATAAAAAGCATTTAATTTTATGGTAAAGAAAGGATTTTATTATATGAAAAAACCTATAAATATGTTTAATGCATTTGTAGAAGATAAAGACAAGGATCAGAAACTAATAAAAAAATTGAAGAATATGCATTAAAAAAATTGACTGATGATTTTATTCCTTTAGAATCGGAGGGTATTTTACTAAATCCTAAAGATGATTCTTCAAATAAGGATAAAGATGAGAAACTAATAAAAGAAATTGGAGAATATACATTAAAAAAAATGACTGATGATTTAATTCCTTTAAAATCGGAAAGCATTTTACTAAATTATAAAGATGATTCCTCTTTTGAACCGATTAATATTAGAATGAAAATAAAAAGAAAGTAATTGGTTTAATTATTAAATATATGTAAAATTTATTTTTACGTATATTTTTTATTTTATTTATATGGTAAAATAAAATGGTGAAAAAGAGGTATAACTATGAATTTAGATTATTTAAACGATAGACAAAAGGAAGCTGTTTTATATGGTGATGGGCCACTTTTAATTCTTGCGGGTGCAGGAAGTGGTAAAACAAGCGTTTTAACGGCTAGAGTTGCTTATTTAATTAAAGAGCGAGGTGTTGATCCAAGAAGTATTGTTGCAATAACTTTTACTAATAAGGCTGCAAAAGAGATGAAGGATCGTATTATAAAAGAAGTTGGAAGCATAGGATATAGCATTCAAATATCAACGTTTCACTCTTTTGGACTTAGAATAATAAAAGAAAATCATAACCTTTTAGGTTATGATAGGAATTTTACCATTTTAGATAGTGATGATTCACTAACGGTTATTAAAAAAATATTAAAAGACATGAACATAGATTCTAAAAGATGTAATCCTAAGTTTATAAAAAACAGGATCAGTTCTTGTAAAAATGAGATGATAACTCCAGATAAATATAGGGCTTTTGTTAATGATGAGGTAAGTGACATCATCTATAAAGTATATAAAAAATACCAAGAAACTCTTTTAAGAAATAATTCCTTGGATTTCGATGATTTACTTGTTAAACCTATTGAGTTATTTACCAAACACCCGGATGTGTTAGCTAGTTATCAAGAAATGTTTAAATACATATTTATAGATGAGTATCAGGATACTAATGAGGCTCAGTATACTTTATCTAAGATGATAAGTGCAAAGTATAAAAATATTTGTGTTGTAGGTGATGACGCGCAATCAATCTATTCATGGAGAGGCGCAAACTTTAAAAACATCTTAAATTTTGAAAAGGATTATAAAGATGCTAAGGTAATTTTACTTGAACAGAATTATCGCTCTACTAAAACAATTTTAAATGCTGCTAACAGTGTAATTAAAAATAACGTGCAGAAAAAAGATAAGAATTTATGGACTGAAAATGAAGAGGGAGAAAAAATAAAATACGTAAGGGCACTTGATGAAAAAGATGAGGCATCTTTCGTAACTAAGGAAGTAAAAAAATTAAGAAATGAAGGCGTAAGTTTAGATGATATAGCGGTGCTTTATAGAACTAACGCACAGTCAAGAACGATTGAAGAAGGTTTTTTAAACAGCAACATACCATACAAAATAGTTGGTGCATATGCTTTCTATTCAAGAAAGGAAATTAAGGATTTACTTGCGTATTTAAAGCTTATTTATAACCCGAAGGACGACGTTTCTTTAACGCGCGTTATAAATTATCCAAAAAGGGGAATCGGGCCTAAAACGATTGATAATTTAAGTATGGATGCCGTTTTAAATGATACTTCTATGTTTGATGTTATAAAAAGTGGAAAAGAGCTTGCTTTTAAAAATATGATTTTAGAAATGAAAGAAAAAAGTGAGGAATTATCTTTAACGGAAACGATTGACATGGTGCTTTTAAAATCTGGTATTAAAAGTGATTTGGAATCCGAGCACACGCTAGAGGCAGATATAAGATTAGAAAACCTTGAGGAATTTAAATCTATTACAAAAACGTTTGAAGAAGAAAGTGGTATTGCATCACTAGAGGACTTTTTAAATGAGGTAAGTTTGGTAAGTGATGTTAATGATGAGAAAAATGATAACACTCCAAAAGTTACCTTAATGACCATTCACTCGGTTAAAGGTCTTGAATTTAGCTATGTTTTTGTAATTGGTATGGAAGAAAATATTTTTCCGCACGTTAATTCCCTAGAAGAAGGATCTTTAGAAGAAGAGCGAAGGCTATGTTATGTTGCGATAACTCGTGCAAAAAAGAAGCTTTATTTAGTAAATGCCTTAAGAAGAATGCTTTTTGGAAGATCTAGCGTTAACATGCCAAGTAGGTTTATTAATGAAATAGATAAAAAATACATAGATATGCCAGAAAAGAAAGTAAACGTAATAGATAGTGTTAAAATTGATAAATCAAAAATGTTTAATGAGGATAATGGCTTAAAACCTGGGGATAACGTTGTTCATGATACTTATGGACAGGGCGTTGTTGTAAACGTTGATAAATCTATTGCAACCATCGCGTTTAAAGGTCAAGGTATTAAAAAATTAATGAAGAATCATAAGAGTATAAAGAAGGTGTAATAATGGAAAGATTACAAAAGATAATAGCAGAATCAGGATACACATCAAGAAGAAAAGCAGAAGAATTAATTAAAAACGGAAAAGTTATGGTAAATGGTAAAAAGGTAACCGAACTTGGTACTAAAGCATCATTTGGAGATGAAATATTAGTAGAAGGTAACTTAATTGAGTATCAAGAAAAAGTTTATTACATGTTTAATAAACCAAGGGGCGTTGTAACAACAACTAAGGATGATAAGGGACGTAAAACGGTTTTAGACTTTTTTGATGATGAGGAAAAAAGAATATATCCCATAGGAAGGCTTGATTATGATACAACGGGACTACTTCTTCTAACTAATGATGGTGATTTTGCTAATCTTATGATGCATCCCAAAAGCAAGATAGAAAAGTCTTACATCGCAAAAATTAAAGGCATTTTAGATAAAGAGGATGTAAGAACTTTAAAAGAAGGTATTAAATTAGATAATAAAATAATATATCCTGACCGGGTAAAGATTAAGAAAATAAATAAAAAAAATAACACTACGTTAATTAACATAGTGCTTCATGATGGTATAAATCACGAGGTTAAAAGATTAATCGAAAAACTAGGTTATGAAGTTATTAAGTTAAAAAGAGAGTCATTTGGCTTTTTAATGCTTGGTAGTTTAAAAAGCGGTGAAAAAAGAAAGCTATCTATTAAAGACGTTAAAAGATTAATTAGTTTAGCTAAGGGTAATTATGAACAACACAAATGAATATGAAAACGAATGTATTATTTATCAAAATGGTAATAATATAATAAAAATGAAGTTAATAAACAAAGTTAAAAATGCTACTCAAATTGTTAAACAAGCACTTTTATTTGATGATGAACAAACATGTTATTATAAACAAACAAGTGATTTAGATTTAAACGCAAGAATGTTTTTGCTATCAAAAGATATTTATGGAATATATTTAAATAATAATATTATTGGGCTAATAGGTATTTATATTCATAATCCTGTTGATAAAACAAGATTAGAGTTATGTTGCTGTTTAAAAAATGAATACAGAAATAAAAAAATAGGCCAAAAGGCAGTAAAAAAAGCAATAGAGTTTTGCAAGAATAAAAAAGGTGTAAGATCTATTTATGTTTCTGTAAGGGAAGATAATATTGCATGCCAAAAACTGGTTTCAAAGCTAAATTTTAAAGAGCATCCAGAGTATAAGGATACTGATTTGTTTGTGACTTCAAATGAAACTAAAATAAAGAAAAAACAGTATTTATTAAAATTAAAAGATTATCATAATTAAAAGAAGCTTTTAGGCTTCTTTATCTTTAACTTCTCTTATAGCATTAGTTGGACATCCTTCCATAGCGCTTATAGCGTTTTCTTTAACTTCTTCATCAGTTATTTCTTTATCACTTGCTTCTGCGTAACCGTCATCTTTTATTTCAAACACTTCATCGCATATACTTGCACAAGCACCACAACCAATGCATACATCTTTATCTACTTTAAATTTCATATAAAATACCTCCGTTAATTTTATTATATAATAGTTTTTAAAAAAATCAATAATACTTTTAAAAAAACGTAAAGTATGGTATTATTAATGTATGGAAAATAGGAGGTGTTTTCATGCGGTCTAGAATGGATAAATATGGTACTTATGAAGAAAAAAAATATGAACGTTCTAAGAAAAACACCAAATTATACGAAGAAGTATATGATGATATGTACCGTGATACAACTTATCAAAACATGCAGGTAATTGATTCGGCTAAGGAAATAAATTTAAACAAATTAAAAGACATGCTAGATGATAAGTATGACACAAGACAGTATAGAACTTTAAAAAATTATGATATAGAAGATATTGACATAGATGATAAACCTCTTTTCAATAAGAAAAGACAAAAGAATTATGATATAAATGAGGTTATAAACGAAGCGAAAAGTAAAAGGGCTTTTATTGAGGAAGCTAAGGAAAAACAAAAATACATGGATTTTTCAAAAAGAAGTAGTAAGTATGATAAATATGATAAGATGAAAGACGAGGAAGAAGAGCTAGAAGATTTAATTAATACGATGGCTATTAAAACCGATGATGAAAAAGAAATAGATGACGCTTTAGATATGTTTAAAGATCTTAAGGGTTCTGATAATACGATAGTCTCAAAGCCAATTGATGCATCTTTTGACGTGACTGACAAAGATGTATATAAAACCAAAACGGATGATATAAAAAATGACTTGGAAAAAACACTTGTTAAGGCAGATAAGACATTTTATACTGATTCAAACATGTTTACCAAAAATGATTTTGAAGATTTTAGTACTTTAACTAATGAATTAAAAAGAAAACATAAATCTAAATTTTTTATAATTTTATTTATAATACTTATTATAATCGGGGTGCTTGCATATTTTATAATAACTAGAATAATACTTAAGTAAAGATATTTTGTCTTTGCTTTTTTCATATATTATTATGTGATATTATGGATAAAATAAAAATGTTGTTTAAAAATACATATATTGTTATTTTTATTTTTTTGATTATCTTTAGCACCATTTTTTTAATTATTTTAAATAAAAAAGCAATGCCTGTTATCATGAATTACGCAAGTGTTCAAACTAAGAAAATTGGTATTGAGGTTTTAAGAAACACCGGAACTGATGAATTAAATGAACTTATAGATAATAATAATTTGTTTTCTGTAACGCAAAATAATAATGGTGAAATAGAAAGTATAGATTTTAATACTAGAGTTATTAATGACGCTTTAAAAATCATTGCAAAAAACGTACGAAAAAGATTAAAAGAGGTTGAAAAGGGAAAGAATTTACCTGATGAGATTTACGAAAGCATTTTGGATAAAAAATTAAAAAACGGAATTATATATGAAGTCCCAGTTGGCGTTGTTTTTGGTAATTCTTTGCTTTCTAACATTGGTCCTAAAATTCCGGTTAAGATAAAATACTCTGGTAATGTTAGTTTGGATATTAAAACAAGAGTAAGTGAATATGGATTAAACAGTGCTTTAATAGAAGTTTATGTTTTAGTAGAAGTAACGCAAAGAACAATATTACCATTTCAATCAAAAGATATTAAATTATCATCTGAAATACCTATTGTAATTAAGGTTATAAAGGGATCTATACCATATTACTTACAAGGTATAAACGAGACTTATAGTTTGCCTATGAATTAAAAATTATGCTATAATTTTTAATGTGCGGAGGTAAATATGAATAAGATAACTTTAGAGAATAATGAATATGAAATTATTAAAGACTATAAAAATGGATATAATAAGGATGAATTAACCAATAAATATACTGATTACTTTAAAGATTTTGATTATATAGTAGGTGATTGGGCATATGGTAAACTAAGATTAAAAGGTTTTTATGATAAAAAAAATAAAAACTGTAAAGAATTTAATAACATAGATAATTTGGATAAGTATTTAAAGGAAAATTGTGCTTTTGATTGCTCATATTTTGTTGCAAAAAGAAAATAAGTATGTTAAAATAAGGTATATAGAATAAAAGAGGTGTTTATATGGTAACTACAAGTAGCATTGGAAGTGGAAAAAAAGTAAACGTTGGTCAAAGCTTCGCAAGTGGAATGTCAGCTTTACAAACGGTGCAAAAAGAAAAATTTGTAATAGTTGATGATGCTGGAAATAAAAAAGATGCAGAACGTTTATCATTATTTTCTTTAAAAGATAATGATAAAACTTACATAGTATATACGTTTAATGAAGTAGATGAAAATGACATGATTAAGTTATATGTTGCCATACTAAATGATAAAGATGGAGTATATTCTTTGGAAAATATAACTGATAATGATGAATGGACAAAGGTTAAGGACGCAATGAGAAAAATTGCAAAAGATGGGCAGCAAGTTCTAAATAGTAACGAAGAATAGTAAGGTAGGAGGAACAAGTATGAGTGAGCAAAAGGATAATATTAAAAACGGAAAAAACATTGATTTGGATGGAGTAACGGTAAGAAACGATTTATCAGTTGCTGAAAAAGTTGAAGAAAAAAAACCTGAAGAAGAGGTTAAAGCAGTAGAAGCTGATGCTAACGCATCTACAGAAACATCAGTTAAAGACGAAATTAAACCTGATGTAGTAGTAGCACCAGAAGCAAAAGAAGAAACTAGCGAAACTCCTGTATCACCTGCACCTAGCATAAACGTTCAAGAAGAACAATCTGCGCAGGTACCGCCGATTCCTATAGATATTGACGCAATATCACAACAACTAGGAAATGAATCTGAGAATCCTACTAGCGTAGATTTAAATGTAAGCCAAGTTAATAATCCTACCGTTCAAACACCAGTTCAAGATTTTACTACTCCAAGCTTTGATACGCCAAGTATGCCAGATGCTTCTGTTAACATGAATGATTCAAATAATTTCCCAAGTTTCGAATCAAATTCATTTAATCAAGAAAACGATTATAATAATAACAACTCTAACTTATTTAATAGCGTATATGATAATGAGAATTTAAATGAAAAGGTAACCGCTACAATAGTTACTGAAGAAGACGAAAAAAATGCAAGAAGTGCTAATTTAAAGGCTTATGCAGATTTATATGATTTAGGTCCTGGAAAACAAATTAGTATATTAAGACATTTTAGTGAGGAAGCTGCAAAATGGGTTAAAGCTGCTGATAGAAGTGGTTTTGTAAGCGGTGAAATGCATGACATGGCAAGAAAAATATTAAGAGAATATGAAGGATTAAAATCTGATGAAAATCAATTTAGTGATGATATTCCTTTTCAAAATAATTATAGTCAACCTATAAATCAGTTTAATGGTAACGAAAGTTATCAAAACAATGCTGATTCAAAAGTAATTCCATTTGAGTCTAATAACTCATTTGAAAATGGTTATGACAATAACCAAAATGATAATGGTTTAAAAATAGCTTAATAAAATTTTAATAAATACAAATAATAAAGGTATACAAATAGTATATCTTTTTTATTTTAAAATTTTTAATTAACAAAAATTACCATGAAAAAATTTGTATGAAATGACAAAATTTTCACATTCTATTAGTGTATAGGAGGTGAAAACACATGAAATCAAGTAACAGTAACAGATTAGTAGCTCCACAATCTAAACAAGCTATAGAACAAATGAAATACGAAATCGCTAACGAATTTGGTGTTAACTTAGGAGCTGATGCAACTGCAAGAGCTAATGGTTCAGTTGGTGGTGAAATCACAAAACGTTTAGTAAAAATGGGTGAAGCTCAATTAGGTGGATCTTATAATACTCAAAAGTAGTTAATATATATGAAAATAAATAGTAAAGGTAGCGATATTTTGCTACCTTTTTGTTTGAATTATATGAATTTTGTTGTATAATTATTACCAGGAGAGTGAGAAAAAATGAAAGTATTGTCTGTTAATGCTGGTTCCTCATCTTTAAAATTTCAATTATATGAAATGCCTGAGGAAAAAGTACTTATTTCTGGTCTTATGGAAAGAATAGGAATTGGAAATAGTTTTTATACAATAAAAATAAATGGTAAAAAAATTAAGAAAGAAAAAGAGTTAGATAATCATGCTACTGCTTTTAAAGTATTGGTTGATGAATTAAAAGAAAATAAAGTTGTTGATTCATTAGATGATATAAAAGCAATTGGAAATCGTGTAGCTCAAGGCGGAGATTATTTTGATAAGAGTGTTGTTATAGATGATGATGTATTGGATAAGATAAATGAATTATCTTGTTTTGCACCACTTCATAACCCTGCTGCTGTAGTTGCAATTAAAGCAGCAAAACAGGTATTTCCAAATGCTTTGCAAACTGCTGTTTTTGATACGGCTTTTCATAAAACAATGCCAAAGGAAAATTATCTTTATGCACTTCCTTATTCTTGGTATACTGATTATAAAGTAAGAAGATATGGCGCACATGGAACTTCTCATAAGTATGTTGCACAAAGAGCAAATGAACTTTTAGGAAGAAATGATACTAAGTTAATTACTTGTCACATAGGAAATGGAGCTTCTATTTCTGCGGTTTTAAATGGTAAGTGTATTAACACATCAATGGGTCTTACGCCAAATGCTGGACTTATAATGGGAACTCGTTGTGGTGATATTGATGCAAGTATTATTCCTTACATGATGGAAAAAACTGGTATGAGTGCAAAAGACATTGATAAGGCAATTAACAAAGAAAGCGGTTTACTTGCAATAAGTAGAAAGTCAAGTGATTCAAGAGATATTGAAGATGGAATAGCGCAAGGTGATGAAAACTGCATCTTAGCACAAAAAATGTACGTAAGAAGAATAACCGATTACATTGCAAAATATTATGTTGAAATGCAAGGCTGTGATGCAATTGTATTTACCGCTGGTATTGGTGAAAAATCAATAGATACAAGACGTGACGTTTTAAATGAATTAAAGGTTTTAGGAGTTAAATTAGATAATGAAGCTAATAATGTTAAAGGTGAAGAACGTTTAATTAGTGCTCCAGATTCTACCATTAAATGTTATGTTATTCCAACTGATGAAGAGGTAATGATTGCAAGAGATACTTATGAATTAGCAAAGTAAGGAAAAAACTATGGAACAGAAAATTTTAAAGTTAATAAAAAAGTATAATAAAATCATAATTGCAAGGCATACCGGTGGTGATCCTGATGCTTTGGGGTCAACTTTTGCCATGAAAGAAATAATATTAAAAAACTTTCCAAAAAAAGAAGTTTATGTTGCAGGAACTGCAATTTCAAGGTTTAAGTTTTTTGGAACGCATGATAAAATAACTGATGATATGCAAAATGATGCTCTTTTAATAGCACTTGATATTCCAGATAAAAGAAGATTAGATAAAGTGGATTTTGAAAAGTTCAAAGACGTTGTTAAAATAGATCATCATCCTGAAATTGATAAATTTTCTGATAATGAAATAGTTGATATTGATGCATCTAGTGCATGTGAGTTAGTGGCAAGATGGGCGTATAAATGCAATCTTAAAATGACAAAACACGCAGCGGAATGTATTTTTATGGGAATAGTATCTGATACAAACAGATTTTTATTTGGTGCTAATAAAAAAGAAACTTATCAAATAGTTTTAAAATTAATAGAAAAAGAGCATGTTAATCCTAACGAACTTTATGAGATCCTATACAAAAGACCAATGTCAGAAGTAAGGTTAGAAGGCTTTATTTCTTTAAACATGAAGGTTACTAAAAATGGATTGGGATACGTAAAAATAAGTGATGAAAATCTAAAGGAATTAGGTACAACATCCGCTAGTATCGGTGGCTTAATGAATAACTATAATTTTATTCACGGACTTATTTGTTGGGTTGTGTTTACCGAAGATAAAAAAAATAACGTAATAAGGGCATCCGCAAGAAGCCGTGGTGTTAAAATAAACAAGTTATTTGAGCAGTATAACGGTGGTGGACATGTTTATGCCTGCGGTGCTAAACTGCAAAGTTTTAGTGAAGCTAATGAAATAATTGATAAACTAGATGAACTATGCTTTGAATATCATAATAATGATTTATAAAAAACATTTAAATAATTCATTAGAAAATAAAATCATAGGTAGAATAAATAATAAAGGCAGTAAGCCTTTTTTTGTTTTGTAAAATGTGTTATCATAGTAAATGTTTTAAGGAGTACTGTAATGGAGAAGTTATTAAGATTAACAGCATGGAAAATAAACGGAATTAGACCATATGGTTTATTTCACTTAGCATTTTTTATTATAGGAATTATTGTTTGTGTGTTTTTAGCTAATAAATTAAAAAACATAAGTGATAAGAAAAATGATAAATTATTATTCTTTATTGGTTTGTTTTTGCTTGTAATAGAAGTATATAAGGAGTTATTTTATTACTTTATAGTAAATGGTGGGCATTATGATTTTAGTTTATTTCCTTTTCAGTTATGTGATATACCTATGTATTTTTGTCTTGCTATTCCATTTATTAAAAAAGAAAGTATAAAGCAAAATATGTATAACTTTTTGGTATCTTATAATTTATTAGGCGCATTTATTACTTTTTTTGAACCAAGTGCTCTTATAAGACCATATTTAACAATGACCATCCACGGTTTTTTATGGCACATCATATTAGTGTTTATAGGTCTTTATCTTGCATTATCAAAAAGATGTATTAAGAATAAAAAAGATTTTTTAACTGCAACTAATTTGTATATTTTATTATGTTCTTTGGCACTTATTTTAAATTTCGCTTTAAAAGACGTATCAATGGGTAAAATAAATTTATTTTACTTAGGCCCTAGCATAAGTCCAATAATTATATTTTCTGATATTTCTTCTAAATTTGGTTGGTTTACTAACATGATTGTGTTTGTTTTGGTAATGACTTTTGGTGCGTATTTAGTTTATATGTTTTTCTATAACATTGATAAAGTTAAGTTATATGCAAAAGAAAAATTATTAAAGGAGCATTCATAATATGTTAATAAATAATAAAGAAATAGATATTAATGCTATTACTAAGGATATATTTGATGATAAAGATATGATAAAAAATAAAGGTAATGGTATTTATTTAAGTGATAATCAAATAAATGTATTAAAAAGATATAACATTGATTATAAAAAGTATAATTCTATTAAAAGTTTAATATTTGAAATAGAAAATATTTTAAATGAAGAAACTGATTTAGAAGACTTAGAAGCTGTATCAGAAAGTCTTGCAGAAATAAATTATTATAATAATACAAATAAATAATTATTTATTTAAAGAAGGTGATAATATGATATTAAAAAACGTTTATAATGAAGATGTAGAAATAAAGATAGTTGATAATGAGTTTGATGCAAATTTCATAACACACTCTGGTACTTTTCATGCCGATGAGGTAATGGCAAGTGTTATTCTTTTAAATAAGTTTGGTTCTATGAACATTTATAGAACAAGTGATGTTAAAAATCATAATGCTTTTATTTATGATGTTGGTTTTGGTTTGTTTGATCATCATCAAGCCTATTTTAATAAAACAAGAAATAACGGAATAAAGTACGCATCTTGTGGTCTTGTTTGGGAAAGATTTGGTAAAGATATAATTAATAAATTAAACGTACCTGATAAAGATGCTTTTTTTGAAAGTGTTGATAAAAATCTTATTATGGACATTGATAGAGATGATAATGGACAAGCTTTAAAAAACGAACCTGAAATAAAGCAGCAGACGCTTCCTAATTTAATTGCTAGTTTTAATCCGGCTTGGAATGATGTGGAAAAAGAAAGTACTTGTTTTTTAAAGGCTGTTTGTTTTGCCAATGACGTTTTTAATAACATGATAAAAAAGATGAAAGCTAAAGAAGACGCAAGAAAAATAATAGAAGAAAAGATAAACGAAAGTAAGGATGGAATATTAATTCTTGATGAGTACATGCCATGGAAGGACATTGTATTACAATCTGAAAATGAAAAAGCAAAAGACATATTATACGCTGTTTTTCCATCTAAAAGAGGAGGTTATAACGTTGTTGCAACGCCTGTTTTACCTGGAAGCTTTGATGTTAAAAAGCCTTTTCCAAAAACATGGGCAGGAAGGGAAGACGAAGAATTACAAAAAATAAGTGGCGTTGAGTCTATCACGTTTTGTCATAAGAACTTATTTATTTGTGCGTGCAAGACTTTTAATGATGCGGTAAAGATCGCTAAAATATCAATTAATAATAAGGATGATTAACGTGCTAAAGACTAAAGACTTGCTATTCGAAGATGTTAAACCTATAAAAATAACTAAGAACGTAAGAAAAAAGCTTATAAAAACACTAATTTACCAGTAAGACAAAGATTAAGTATGTTTTATACTGATAGCGAAAAAGAAGAGTATATAAAAAAGTCGTTAAAAAGAAAAATGCCATAAACTTATCACCCATTTACTTAGTAAATTTGCATTTTATCTATAACTTTGTTATAATACAAGCGAAATTAAAAGATTTATCTTTTTTGTTTCATGAAAATGAAGGTGATTAAAATGACAATAAATACTGTAGATGAACCTATCATTACGGTAAGAAGAAGTCAGTATCCTACTGATAACAAACCTGAATTCTTACTTTTAGGAAGAAGTAACGTAGGTAAATCAAGTTTTATTAACTCGATTTTAGAAAGAAGAAATTTAGCTAGAATATCTAGTAAACCTGGTAAAACACAAACCATAAACTTTTATAAGGTAAACGACGAGTTTTATTTAGTTGACGTACCAGGATATGGTTACACTTCCTCAGGCAAATCTGATCAGAAAAAATTTGGTATGATGATAGAAGAGTATTTATCAGAAAGAGAAAATCTAAAAGGAGTGTTTATGTTAATAGACTTTAGGCATAAACCAACTGAAGATGATTTACTTATGTATAACTTTTTAAAGTTTCATGGGGTAAAAGTAACTCTTATTGCAACCAAGGTTGATAAGATAGGTACAACTCAAAGAGAAAAATATAAAAAACAAATTACTGATAACATAGATTTAGCAATTGGAGATGAACTTGTTTTATTCTCTTCAAAAACTAAGTTAGGTAAAAAAGAAATTCAAGGTATTATTGAAAAGGAAGTTTATGAAACGCTTTAATAAACTTCTTTTAATTTTAAATTTATGTTATAATTGTGGGCGTAAAAGAGGTGATTTAAATGAAAATACCAACCGTTGCACTAGTTGGAAGACCAAACGTGGGTAAATCAACTTTATTTAATAAATTAGTGGGTAAAAAACAGGCGATAATAGAAGATACTCCTGGTGTTACTCGTGATAGAATTTATGGGCTTGCTACTTATCTTGATTATAAATTTAACGTAATTGATACCGGTGGAATAGATATTGGTGATGATGCGTTTAACAAGGAAATAAAAATGCAGGCTGAACTTGCGATAGATGAGGCAGACGTTGTTATTTTTATCGTGGATGGTAAGGAAGGCATTACCACAAATGACTTGGTTGTACGCGATATTTTAAGACGTAGTAATAAAAAGGTAATCGTTGCAATTAATAAAACTGATAGTAAATTATCTCGTGATAACATTTATGATTTTTATGAACTTGGATTTGATTATTACATACCAATTTCAGCAGAACAAAACCTTGGAATTGATGATTTGTTAGATGAGGTTACAAAGGACTTTTCTAAGTATGAGGAAGAGGAGTATGACAAAGACGTTATTAAGTTTTGTGTTATAGGTCGTCCAAACGTAGGTAAATCATCACTTGTTAATGCTATTTTAAATGAGGAAAGGGTAATTGTAAGTGATGTTGCTGGAACAACTCGTGATACGGTTGATACAACCTTTAATTATGAAAAAAAGCCTTTTGTTGTTATCGATACAGCCGGAATGAGAAAAAAAGGTAAGGTTTATGAAGCAGTTGAAAAGTATAGTCTTTTAAGAAGCATGAGGGCAATTGATAGATCTGATGTATGTTTAGTTGTCATTAATGCAGAAGAAGGCGTAATTGAGCATGATAAACACATAGCAAGTTATGCATTAGAAGCTGGTAAGGCTTTAATTCTTGTTGTTAATAAGTGGGATCTTATTGATAATAAAGATCAGGCCATAAAAGAATTTACTAAAAAGGTAAGAGCAGAATTTC
>DVMT01000055.1 GCA_018714855.1 Candidatus Aphodocola excrementigallinarum | reverse complement strand
TCTTTTAACCATTCATATTCTTCTTGTAAATCTTTTAACATATTACACATATCATATGCTTTTATGTATTTATTTTCTTTACACTTATTTAAAAAGTAATTATAGATGAATCTTGTGCATCCAAATGTTTTATTTATTTGCGTACTTTGTTCATGACTTAGATACATTCTAAACTTATATGATTTATACATAATTATCACCTTCTTACTTTTTAATTAATACTTACTATATTACCATACGTATGTTCGATTGTATATGTTATATTTTTCTGGTGTATATTTTTTAACGCACTTTCCTAGTATATAAAAAGACCTGTAAACAGGCCTTTTTAATATCCTAGAAGAATCTAAATAACCATTTCCACATAAATTATTCCTCCCCTCTTTCACATATTCTTACAACCTCTTTCAAGATATCATATTGATATCTTTCTACACTTAAAATATACCACAATTAAGCGAGAAAAACAATATACATAAACTAGACGTAAAATATTATATAATAAATCTAAAGAAAACAAATATAATACTTTACATTATTTAAGCTATATAAGTAAAACTTCAATTATCACAAAATAAAAAGATGTTTTAATACACCCATTAATTTTTGTTTTTACCTATTGTATAAATTATTAAAAATACTATTACGAGTATCATTGAGATAATCAAAACACCAATGTTTTGACCACTTAAAACAGTCTTTCTAATTATAGATAAAATATCAAAATGCCACATTATATAATCACTCCTATCCTATGTTGTTTTAAAAGCGGCTTTTTCATTATATCAGTATTTTAGATTTATAAAAATAGTAAATTAATAAATATATATTTTTTAATAATTTGCATGTCAAAGAGTGTAAAAAGCTTTATATTAAATATTAATTGATATATAATTATATAGGTGATTATATGAAAGTACTTATAATATCTGATATACATGGCAATTATGAAGATTTAAAAAAAGTAATAAAAGAAAATAGTTTTGATAAACTTATAGTTCTTGGTGATTTATTTAATTATGGCTTTTATTCCAATGATTTAAAAGATAATAATATTATTAACTTGTTACAAATATATAAAGATAAATTAATTTTAATAAAAGGAAATTGTGATTATTATATAAACTATGAAGACTTAGGACTATTTGCTCATGATTTAATTACAATTCCGTTAAATAATCATAACGTAACTCTTACTCATGGTAATAAATACTCTAAAGGATTCCTTCCAGAATATCATGGAGATATATTTATGCAAGGTCATACGCACGTTCCAATGCTTTTAAAAGAAAATGGTATAACATACGTAAATCCTGGAAGCATTGGTAAACCAAGAGGTGGATCAAATAAATCATACGCTATATTTGACGATGATAAGATTACAATTAAAACAATAGATAATGACATAATAAAAGAAATGAAAGTTTAGTTTTTCATTTCTTTTCATTTTAATTTATATACTTTTATTATTTTCATATTTTTTATATCATCAAAAGTATTCTTATCATATATTATGTTATCAATTACACACATCATATGATACCAATCATTAATGTGAGCAAAAACTATGTTAATGCCTTTTAGATTAATATTCTTTAATAGTTTGTCTTTAAAACAGTTATCCACTATAAAGCCATTTTTAAATAAATAATTTTCAAATACAGCCTCATCATTATAATTTATACCTAACTCTTTTTTAATAAGATTATAATCTTTATTTAAAGCTTTAGAAATACTTCTTATAACACAACCAGCTTTTTCATCTACTGGATTATAATAAACAGCTTTCATATTTTTCTCCTATTTTTTAACAATTACTAAAGGTACATAAACTTCATCTTCAGTAATCCCAGAATGATTTGATTTAAACATTTCATGTTTATCAGAGTAACGTATTGATTTATTTCCAGTTGCTATTGCTATATAATCTCCAATAGCCCCATCAAAATATTTATTTTTAGTACCTTCTCCAAATAATTTTTTATTCAAGATTTCCTCTTTTGATAACAAAATAAAATCAGTTCCAATAACTTTTTTTATTTCTTCTTTAAAAACTTTTTTATATTCATCTTTTACCATAAACATAGATGCTCTTGAATCTATCCAAGTTGTTGTCTTTAGCATATTAAATATTTTAGGATAATTAGATAAAGTTATCCAATCAGTATCTATATGACCATGATCTGCTATCATAATAATCAAACTATCATTAAGCGATTCACATAACTCTTTAAATTTTTTATCTATCATTTTTATATTATCAATCACTTTTTTATCTTTGGTCCCATAATCATGCATTAAATCATCGGGTGATTCATAATAAGCATATATATAATTTTTCTTATCATTTTTAGTTATTGATATGATTTTTTTATTCATATCATCAATATCACTATATTTAATATCACCAAATGGTGAAACACTAGTTCCTTTGCACCCTATTATATTAGAGATTTTTTCAGTTACAACCTTACACTTTAAATCTTCAAACGAATTCCAATTTTCAATTGGTTCTTTAGACTCTTTTTTCCTATTTAAGAATAAAGTTACTACTTCATCTAATTTATCTATGTACATATCCCACCCTAAAAAGCCGTGCTCAATAGGTGCTAACCCACTTAAAACACTTGTAGTTGCCGCAGTAGTAGTTGGTGGAAAGACACTTGATATTTTATCTTTTAAATTATTATATAAAAAAGGCAAATCTTCCTTATTTTTAGTTAGTAAATCATAACCAAACCCATCATATAATACAACAATAATATTTTT
>DVMT01000054.1 GCA_018714855.1 Candidatus Aphodocola excrementigallinarum | reverse complement strand
ATTATATATGAATAGTAATACATAGACAGATCACTTAATCTATTTGTCAAAGTTCTTATCGGGTTTATGTCAACGTTTTTATTATTACAAACGTAATCCATAGCAAGTAAAAAATATTCTATATTATAAGTATTTACATCTTTAATATAATCAAGTAATACGGATGATTCATAATCGTTTATATATTCTTCATTATATAAAATAATAACGGATAATAGTTCGTAGAATATACTATATATCTCAGTATAGTTATTTAATTTTGTTTTGTTATATGCATTAATTTTTTTATCTATTGCTTCATTAGTTATAACAAATTCATCATAGTGTCCTATTTCATGGCATAAAGTTACAAAATCAATTATTGTTTGGTTATTTATGTTTGATATATATCCGTTATTTTTAACGTTCCAAAAAGCGTCTTCTCCAAATTTTTTAGTAATTTTAAGTAAATGATTATTAGGATTAAATAATTTATCATGAGCTTTTGATAATTTTGTGGTATTAGAAAAATTATTTTTAATAAATTGTATCTGTTTTTCAACTGAAATGTTCTTTTTAATTAATGGTTTAATATCTATTTCATTTTTGCTTATTATATTTTTTGAGGTTTGTTTTATAATGTCTTTTTGATACTTTGTCGAATAGTTTTTTATACTATCTTTGATCGTTTTTTTAAGTGTTTTATTTGGTAGTAAAAGATAAGGGTATTTATCTAAGAGATTAAAATTAAATTTATTTGTTTCTATCATCTCTATTATAGCTTCTAAATAGTATTCTTGCATTAATGTTTGTTCCAAAGAAAAATTATCATTTTTAATTTCATCTTTTAATTTAAAGAATTGTGTTCTTAAATCTTTTTTATCCCATTTATATAATTTACTCATAAAATCACTTCCAAGTAGTTAAATATTTTATCATAAAATATAAATTAATCAATCGTTTATGATATAATATTTTTATATAAGGAGATGATAAGCATGTCAACACCACATAATGAGGCTGAAAAAGAGAATATTGCAAAAACAGTAATAATGCCGGGAGATCCACTAAGAGCTAAATACATTGCGGAAAACTTTCTTGATGATTATAAGTTAGTTAATACTGTAAGAGCGATGTATGCATATACTGGTTTTTATAAAGGCAAAAAAGTAAGCGTTATGGCCCATGGTATGGGTAATGCATCAGTAGGAATATACTCATACGAATTATTTAAGTTTTATGATGTTGATAACATAATAAGAATAGGATCAGCGGGTTCTATAGATCCTGATGTAAAGGTAAGGAGTGTTGCTCTTACAAGCAAATCTTATTCCTTATCTAGTTATGCTAAAGTACTTGATAATGATGATAGTAACGTAATGGAAAGTAGTAGTTATTTAAATGATAAAATAATTAAGACTGCTAAAGAAAAAAACATTAACCTATTGTTTTCAAACGTATACAATAGTGATGCCTATTATAATGAAACGGAAAACATAAGTGAAATACATGAAAAATATGGCTGTTCTTTAATCGAAATGGAAACTTTTGCTTTATTTAAAAACGCAAAATACTTGCATAAAAACGCATCATGTATTTTAACGGTTTCAAACAGTCTTTTAACTAAAGAGGAGCTTTCTAGTTTAGATAGACAAAATGGGTTTAATGAAATGATTAAGTTAGCATTAGATACTTCTTTAATATTATAATGTTTATGTTTTAATACTATGGTTATACTAAAAAAGGAGGATAAACATGAAGATTGTTAATAAAAACATAAATGGTATTAACGTGACTTTCATTAAAACAAATAAGTTTAAAAGTATTTATGGGAGTTTAATTTTTAAAAGTTTAGTAACTAAAGAAAAAATGACTTATGGTGCACTTTTAAGAAACGTGTTAATGGAAAGTACCAAAAAATATGATACTAATCAAAAGTTAAACATTAATACTTTAGAAAACTATGATGCGTATTACAGCGCTGCAAACTCAAGAATAGGTAATTATTATTTTAATAAATTTAATTTTAGTGCATTAGAAGATAAGTATACTAAAGAAGGTAATTTAAAAAACGTATTAGATACTTTTTGTGAAATAGTATTTAACCCGAATGTTAATGCTGATGGTTTTGACGATGAAAGTTTTAAAATCAACCATGAAAGATTAAAACTATCTTTGGAAAAAAGAAAAGAAAACCAAAGGTCTTATGCTGAAGAAAGAGTGCTTAAATATTTAGATCAAAACATGCCTTATACTTTTGATCGAGATGTGGACGTTTTAAATAGCATAACTAAAGAGTCATTATATGATTATTATAAAGATATGATTAATAATTCAAACGTAAGTTTAATTATCGTTGGAAATATAGAAGATGAAAATTCCTTTAATGATATCATATATAAAATAAAGAATAATAAAGAGTTTGATAAAGAGTTATATATTAGTAATGATGATTTAAACGCTAGCTATAAAGATATCAAAGAAACTGGTTATGGTACTCAAAACGTATTATACTTAGTTTGCTATTTAAAAAATATGAACAGTTATGAACTTAATTATGTAATGCCTATTTTTTGTACGATTTTAGGTGGATCTGGAAACTCTAGGTTATTTGATAACGTAAGAGAAAAAAACTCACTTGCGTATTATTGTTTTGCAAGGTTAGAAAAAGATGATAACTTACTTGAAATAATTACGGGGATAGAAAAGGAAAATTATGAAAAATCATTAAAAATAATAAAAGAAGAGTTAAAAAAGATGGATAAAATAACTGATGAAGAAATTGACATTGCTAAAAAAGAGCTTATATCATCACTTTTAGAATCACAAGATTACATAGAAAACCTAGCATCAAGATACCATAGTGAAGTTATATATGATTTACCAAACATAGATGAGTTTGTTAAAAAATTAAATGGTGTAACTAAAGAAGAAGTAGAAAACATAAATAAAAAAGTTGTTTTAAAATTAAGTTATTTTCTAAAGGAAGGTGAAAAAGATGGAAAAGATTAAAGTTTCAAAACTAGGTGAAGTAATATATCACGAAACTTTAGAAAATGGGCTTAACGTTTATTTATATAAAAAAGAGGGATTTAATAAGAAAAGTGCTTATTTCGTAACTAAATATGGCTCATCTTACAATGATTTTAGACCGATAGGTAAGGATAAAATAAAATCATTTCCACTAGGTATCGCACACTTTTTAGAGCATAAATTATTTGAAAATAGTGATAATGAAAACACTTTTACTAAGTTTGAAAAGTATGGTGCGAACGTAAATGCATATACATCAAGAAAAGAAACTTGCTATTATTTTACGTGTTCTAGTAATTTTAATGAGTGTTTAAACCTTTTATTAGACTTTGTTGGAACTCCTTATTTTACTATTGATAACGTAGAAAAAGAAAAGGGAATAATAGAGCAAGAAATAAACATGACCAATGATAGTGTAGAAAGGTTTTTATATGATAAAGATTTTTATAACACCCTTATGTATGACAATAATAAGTATAGTGTTATAGGAGATAGTAAAAACGTAAGGAAAATAACAAAAGAGGATTTATACGAGTGCTATAACACGTTTTATAATCCTTCAAACATGACTTTGGTTGTAGCAGGAGATATTGATGTAGAAGAAACCTTAAAGTCAATTAAAGATAACCAAAGTAAAAGAGAGTATCAAAAACAAGACAAAATATTATTAAAGGAATTTAACGAACCAAAAGAGGTTTATAAAGAGTATGAAGAGTGTTATAAAAACGTATCAACCCCAAGAATAAGTGTTTGTTATAAATTTGTTTTTCCAGAATCTAAAGGTTATGACTTACTATCTATTTTAATGATCTTTTCCATGCTTTTAGATATTAAGTTTTCATCTACTTCATCTTTTTCTAAGTATTTAAGAGATGAAAAAATTATAAAGTCTGATTTATCCATGAACTATTCTAGTTTTGGAAACGTTGTTTTACTTATGTTTGATGCGGATGTTTTAGATAAAGAAAGATTTGTAAAAGAATTAGATAAGAAATTAAAAGATGAAAACTATGATAAAAAAATGTTTGAACTTTATAAAAAGGCTTATATTGCATCCGTTGTTAAAACTTATGATTCTCCAAGTAAGGTTGCAAGCGTTATATATAGCCACATAATAAATTACGGAGAGTTTTTGCCAGATATATATGATTTTTATAATAACTACACTTATGATAAATTTATAAGTGATGTAAAAAAACTTGATTTTAGTAATAAATCAGTTATTTATGTTACAAGTGGTAAGGAGGTAAATAATGCTTAAAGTAGATGGTGTAACTAAATATTATGATGATTTTAAGGCCGTTGATAACTTGTCTTTTGAGGTTAAAAAAGGTGAGATATTTGGACTTTTAGGAGTAAATGGTGCAGGTAAAACAACAACGTTTAGAATGATTATGAATCTAATTAGTCCTAGTAAAGGAGAAATTACTTGGAATGGTAAGAAAATAGATTATAGCATAACTGATAAGATAGGCTTCTTAACGGAAGAAAGAAGCCTTCTTACCAAACTTACCGTAAAAGAACAAATGCTTTTTTATGGTGCTTTAAAATCACTTGATGAAGAAACTATTTTAAAAAGATTGGACAAGCTGTTAAAAAAATTTGAAATAGAAGAGTATAAAGATAGAAAAATAAACACTTTATCAAAAGGTAATCAGCAGAAAGTTCAGTTTATATCAGCAATCATAAACGAACCTGAACTATTAATATTAGATGAGCCTTTTTCAGGACTTGATCCAATTAACATAGAGCTTTTTAAAAGTGTTATATTAGAACTTAAAGAAAAAGGAACGTCAATTATATTTTCTTCTCACAGAATGGATCACGTAGAACTTTTCTGTGAAAAGCTAGTTATTTTAGTAAGAGGAAAATCAGTTTTAGAAGGTTATTTAAAAGATATTAAAAAAGATTATAAAATAAAAAAGGTAATAATTGAAGGCGACGTTAAAATAGGTGAGTTAAAGAAAATAGATGGTGTTACAAATGCTATTAAAACTGCATCATGCTATGAAGTTACGATAAAAGATGAAAGCTATTATAAAAACGTATTTAATTATTTAAAGACAAAAGATAACATAACAAAATTTTCACTAGAAGAGCCTTCCTTAGAGGAAATATTCGTAAGTAAAGTAGGTGAAGCATATGGAAAATAAGTTTAAGTTTTTAACTAAGTATAGTCTTTTAAAAAAGCTTAAAAACAAATGGTTTTTAGTCGCTAACATAATTGTTTTAATAGTAATTGTAGGTTTGGTTAACATCGATTCCATCGTTAAGTTTTTCGGTGGTGATTTTAATGATGATGTTAAAATAAGAATCGTTGATAATGCTGGATATTACCAAGAGGTAAAAGAGGGCTTAAAAGGAGTTCAAAGTTATTTAACGGACTCTAAAATAAAAATAACTAAAGAAGAAAGTGAAAAAAAGGCAAAGAAAAAAATAGAAGGAAAAGATGATATTTTACTTGTTTTAAACGAGGATAGTAATAACGTATTTAAAGTTGATTTCATAACGGATTCATACGTTGATACCGTAAAATATCAAGCTATTATAACCTCGTTAAACACCGTTAAGCAAAGTATTGCTTTAGAGAATTCTAACATTGATAAAGGTGAACTTGCAAAAATATCTAAAGAGGTTACTGTAGAAAGAAGCTTCTTAAACGAAGATAAAACAAAAGACGAAGAAGAATCTAAGATGATATTATCAGTTTTATCAATGATCATCGTACTTCCTTGTTTTATGTTAATCGTATTTTTAGTACAAATGATAGGAGCAGAGATAAACGAAGAAAAATCAACTCGTGGAATGGAGATAATAATTGGTAACGTATCTGCTAAAGCACACTTTTTCTCTAAGGTTATAGCAAGTAACGTATTTGTTTTATTACAAGGCTTTTTACTTATCGTTTATGCAGGTATTGGTCTTTTAATAAGAAAACTTACAACAGCACCAAATGAGTCACTGGTTAAAGATGTTGCTTCTTCTTTAGATTTAAATGAAATTGCCTCTTCACTAGCAAACGGAGGCATAGTAGATAAATTAGGATACATAATTCCGTTAATAGTAATTTTATTCGTGTTAAGCTTCTTAGCATATTCACTTTTAGCAGGAATACTTGCATCAATTACAACTAACATGGAAAACTTCCAGCAACTACAAACACCGCTTTTAGTAATTAGTGTAATTGGTTATTATTTAATATTTTTATCAGCAGCATTCCCAGGATCTTTATTCATAAAAATAGTAGTGTGCATCCCGCTTATTTCGATATCACTGGCACCAAGTCTTTTGATATCAGGAGAAATAGGTGTTGGTGTTGTTATAATATCAATCGTTTTATTAGCACTTTTAGATTACTTATTAATTAAGTATGGACTTAAAATATATAAAGTTGGAATACTTAATTATTCTGAATCTAACTTATGGAAAAAAATGTTTAAAGCAATTAAAGAAAAGTGATAAATTTTATCACTTTTTTTAATATTTTTAGGGGAATTCTAAAGATTATAGCTAATAATTAGTATGAGGAAGTAGTTAAAAGTACTAGCTTTGTTTTCCATTTCTTTTGAATAAGAAGGGATGTGGTAATTATGAGATTTAGATTTGAAATAAAATTTAACATCAAATTAATTATCGTTTTAATGCTTATAGTAGCAGCAATTGCTATTATAAATTATTAAAAGAAAAGCAAGGTTAGTTAACTAGCCTTGCTTTTCAATAAAACAAAAAAACATTGGAAAACAACTAGTTAAGCTGCTTCCTTCAAATATATTATACAACGATAATACTTTTTATTCAATATTTGTTTTACTAATTATTGAAATAACTTTAAAAATGAATTACAATATTACTTAAGGAGGGTTACTATTATGAAGGAAATAAATGTTTTACCAGCGGATACTTTCGTAGTAGTAAACCGCACTATTTTAAATGAGAATGATAGAAGAATAATAAGTATGTTATACCAACCTATAATCGGTAGTACGGCCGTTAGTTTATATTATACCTTATGGGCTGATTTAGATAAGACTGAGCTTTTAAGTTGTGAGTATACACACCATCATTTGATGACTAATTTAAGAATAAAGATGGATTTAATAATTAGTGCAAGAAAAAAACTAGAGGCCGTAGGGCTTTTAAAAACCTTTGTTAAAAAGGGAAGTGTTAATAACTTTGTTTATGAGATGTTTTCTCCTATTAGTGCATCCGAGTTTTTTAATCATCCAATATTAAACATTGTTTTATATAATAACGTTGGTAAAAAAGAGTATGAAAACCTACTTAAGTATTTTAGGGTTCCAAAGATAAATTTATCTTCTTATGATGATATAACAAGTAATTTTGATGAGGTGTTTGATAGTACGCCATCTACTTCTTATGATAATTTAAATGAGGATTTAAGAGTAAATAAAACAGGTGAAATAAAGCTTGATCATGCCTTTGATTTTGATCTTTTAATATCATCGGTACCAAATGGTGTTATAACAAATAAAACTTTTTCTCGTGAGGTAAAAGAACTTATAAATAATTTATCTTTTGTTTATAACATGGATGCGATGGATATGAAAGCTCCTATTTTAAGTTCTATAAAAGAAAACGGACTTATTGATAAGACTTTGCTTAGAAAAAACGTTAGGAATTATTATAAGTATGAAAATGATAATAAACTTCCATCACTTGTTTATAAAAGTCAGCCTGAGTATTTGAAAAATCCGGTTGGTGCATCTGATAAGAGAGCTAAAATGATATATGTATTTGAAAACACAACGCCATATAACTTCTTAAAAGGAAGAAGTAATGGTGCTAAGCCATCTTCGCGTGACTTATCACTTTTAGAGTCTTTATTAAGTGATTTTAAACTTAATCCTGGTGTTGTAAATGTTTTAATAGATTACGTACTTAAGATAAATAATAAGAAGCTTACTAGGGCCTTTGTTGAGGCGATCGCATCACAATGGAAAAGGCTTAACGTAGAAACCGTTGAAGAAGCGATGAAGGAAGCTGAAAAAGAATATAAAAAATCTAAGAAAATAGCGGCACCAAAAGCAAATGATAGTGTTAAGAAAAAAGAAGATTTACCAGATTGGTTTAATCAAAACATCAAAAAAGAAAAAATAAGTGATGAAGATGAAAAAACACTTAAAGACATGTTAAAAGAATTCTCTTAAAAACGGGAGGTAATTATGGAAAATATAAAAGATGTGGTAAAAGAAAAAAATAACTTAAATTATAATCTAAAGATTTCTTATAATGAGGCATTAAAAGATGAGGTATTTAAAAAACTTACCTCAAGTATTAATTTAAGTGATGATGAGTTAATGAAATATACCTCTAGCTTTGAAGATGCCGCAAAAGAGTATAAAAACTGCATGAAGTGTAAGGGACTAAGTGAGTGTAAAAACAGTGTTTGTGGATATTGTTATTTACCCGTTTTAAAAGAAAAAGAACTTATTTTTTCTTATGTTGCATGTCGTTATAAGAATAAGTATATAAATGATAATAAATATTTAGATAACATAACTTATTTTGATGTTCCAAAAGATATTAAAGAGGCTAAAATAAAAAATATTTACACTGATGATAAAAACAGAGAAAAAGTAATAAAATGGATTTTATCTTATATAAAGGATTATAAAAAAGGTAATGCTGGTAATGGTCTTTTCTTGCATGGAAACTTTGGATGTGGGAAAACCTATCTTATATCAGCGATGTTTAACGAGCTTGCAAAAGATAAGGTAAAAAGTGTAATAATATATTATCCAGAGTATTTAAGAAGCTTAAAGTCAAGTTATGGTTCATCATCAAAAGATGAGTTTAAGGATAAATTTAACGAGGTTAAGTATGCAAAACTTCTTTTAATAGATGATCTAGGAGCAGAAGCTGTAACGGCGTGGGAGCGAGATGAGATATTAGGCTCTATCTTACAATACCGTATGCAAGAGCATCTTCCAACCTTTATTACGTCTAATTTAAACTTAAAACAGCTAGAAGATCATTTATCAGTTACAACGAATAATAAATCAGAAAGAGTAAAAGCAGTAAGAATAATAGAGCGAATAAAACAGCTTACAATTGATATGGAAATGATCGGTGAGAATAATAGACATTAATTAGTGTATATTATATCTTATTGAGGTAATTAAATAGATTTTGTAAAAGATATAAAAAGGGTTTTCATTATTTTGAAAACCTTTTAATAATACCAGAAATTATTAAAGTTGTATTTAAATACTCTATATGCATACTTTTTAGAAGAGTAGTCAAACTTTCTTATAAGTATGTGATTGCTATCAAACTCACTAAATGAGTTATCTTTTCCTGATGATGAAACTAAGTTTTCACTTAATTGTTCTACGCTTGATACGATTGATGAGTAATCTGTATCAAAGCTATCTACCAAAGTAAACGTTCTATTATTTTCATCAACTAAGTATTTATAATATTTTGATGCTTCACCATTATTGTAATCTCCTGCTCCAACGAATGGATCCCAGTTGAAATCAGGTCTTGTTCTTGATCCGGCATAATTGTTATTAAACATAATTAAGTAATATCTACCACTACCTAAAGTATCATCGAACTGATAGGTTATGGTGTGTTGCCCTGCTTGTGAGATGAAGTCTCCTTGCTTTTCTAATGCATAACTTTCTAATGATGTTCCTTCATATATTGTTGGATCTCCAATTACGTATTTTAAAGTAGGGTTATTATATACATCACTTATACAAAATATCGTGCTAAATTCCCTTGATGATAAAACAAGATCGGTTCCGTTTAAAGACAAACTATTTAAGTGTACCCAGTCAAGTTCATCACCACCGTATGTATTTCCATCTTCTGGAGCAACAGCCGTGTCGTAAAAGTCTTTTGCAAAGTCTTGCATGTTTATGATTTCATTTGTTTCTCCGGTATCTAAGTTTAATGTTATAACTCTATCTTCGATTGTATCTGCGCCATCTTTATTAGCAAGTATTATCAAGTTGTTGTTATCATCATCATATATAAAATCATGATGCATGTAATAACCATCTATTTTATAAGTTTTAACAACTTTACCTAGTCTATTTACTAAAGCAAACTTTCTTTTTGTGTAACTATAAAGCATGTTTCCATCTATCCAGATAATTCTATCAGATCTATATGAGTTAAGAGGAATTTCACTTCTTAAAATACCATCGTTATCATATAAATAAATATTTGAGTTAAAGTTTTTATCATGACCAAGTAGGGCATATAAACCGTCTTCTAACTCCTCGGTTGATTCTCCATCTGTTACATCAAGTTTTGTATCAACCTTAGACTCTGGCATAAACACCGTTATTTTGCTTTCATCAATTAATTCATTGTTTTCATTATAAAGTTCAAAATTTACATCTTGCTTTTCTCCCGCAACAAGACCAGTTATTTGATATTCATGAGTAGTTGTTAAATTGCTTTCTTCACCATTATATAAGGTTTTAGTATAATCACTTATATCATTATCATCACAATCTACTGTATAAGTTAAATAACTATCCTCATCTGTATTAAAATAAATATTAATACTAGATGAATTCGTACCATACGCGTTATAAATTAAAAGCGGGTTATCTAACGTGTAGTCGTCACTTTCTTTTAAATTGTTTATTTTTTCATCGATTACCGTTTGGTATGCATCACTATAAATATCGATATCACTTAGTTTGTTTACCGATAAAACGTTTGATCCTATTGCAAAGTCCTCTGTTATGTCAACGTTTTTCATAAGCCAATTTAGATCTTTCATGTTTTCTTGTAATTTCTTATTATAAGCCTTATTAATTATTATATAAATTAACACTACTAAGATAATTAAAAGTATCACTAATAAAATTCTTTTTAAGATTTTCTTATTCATACACTTTATCCTTTCATTTTAACATCATAATTTTACTAAAGTATAATGTCATTTTTTTGTCTAAAAATATCAAATGATTTAATATTTGACTTATATAACTTTTTGTAGTATTATTTTGGTATAAATGCGATTATGAAAGACATGATTTTATAATGACGTTTTAAAGAGAGTCTATTTATGGTGTAAGATAGATAAACTAGTTATAAAGTTACTACTTTCTATGCAGGATTCGAAAGAAATTCCCGTGTTTAGCACGTTATCAAATTAAGTAAAAGGTAGGATGGTACCGCGTATATACGCTCCTTATTTTTAAGGAAGCGTTTTTTTATACAATGAAAGTAGGTGAGGTAATGATAGATAAATGGAAATTAGCATTAAGAGAGTTTTTAAAAAAGTATGAAGATGATGATGACGTTGTTGGGGCTATTTTATGCGGTAGTTACGCAACTAATACTCAAAACGAATACTCAAGTATTGATGTTTATCTAGTATTAAAAGAAGATGCCAATTACTCTTTAAGAGGAAATACTGATTCTAACAGTTATTTAATTGAGTATTTTATGAATACTAAAGAAGGTATTTTAGAGTGTATGGAAAAAGAATTTAATTATAATAAACAAAGCACTGCAAATATGTTTTCGTATGGAAAAATAATATATGATTTAGATGGTAGTGTAAAAGAACTTCAGGATAAAGCAGTAGAATATATAGATAAGCCGTTTAATGAAATAACCGGAAATAAACTTGATAAGAACGACTATCACTTGTGGCATTATTTGCATGAGTTAAAGGTATGTTTAAAAGAGAATAATCCACAGTTTAACTTAATATATTATAAGTTGTTAAATGATGTTTATGATGTGTATGCGGAATACCAAGGCTTACCAAAGCTTCCTAAAACAAAGATTTATAAAATACTAACAGATGAGGAATACAGAAGAAAACTTCATATATTTAAACTAGCAGATGATGATTTTATAAAATTATATATTAGGTGCTTTGAACTTGATAAACCAAATACAATGTATAAAAACATAGAAATGCTAATAAATTATTACTATGAAAAACGAGGAGGATTTAACATTAGGACGTTTGAATTAAGAAATTAATGAAAGGACTTATGGGGGAAATGGTAACACAAACACTAATAGATTTTTTGAAAGATGAAAAGACAGATATAAATTTAAAGTATAAATATATAGATAATCTAAAATTATCGTATAGCGATTTATTTGAATTAATTGAGTTATTTAAATATGAAAATAAAATATGCGGTTTATTACAAAGATTTACATATTATAATGACGATAGATTAAATAACATGGTAAATGCGCAAAAAAGTAAATCAAGAAATTCAATTAAACAAAAAAATATTAAACGAAGGAGAATGAATAATGGTAAACATAAAAGAAGATGAAAAGTTAAGCGTACTTAATCACTCTTGTGCACACTTAATGGCGCAAGCAGTAAAGCATTTGTATCCAGAAGCTAAATTCTGGGTAGGACCTGTTATAGAAGATGGGTTTTACTATGACATTGACCTAGGTGATAAAACTTTAACGGATGAGGACTTACCTAAAATAGAAAAAGAAATGAAGAAAATTGCTAAAGATGGAAAAAGAATAACAAGACATGAGATTTCTAAAGAAGAAGCACTTGAAATGTTTAAAGATGATCCATATAAAATTGATTTAATAGAAAGAATGGATCCTAATGACACGGTAATATCTTGTTATACGCAAGGTGATTTTACTGACCTTTGTAGAGGTCCTCACGTTGATACCGTAAAAAAATTAAAACACTTTAAACTTTTAAAACATTCTGGTGCATACTGGAAAGGTGACGCTAAAAACAAGATGCTTCAAAGAATTTATGGTATTTGTTTTGAGACTGAAGAGGATTTAAAAAAATATCTAGAAGAATTAGAAGATGCTAAAGAAAGAGATCATAGAAAAATAGGTAAAGAATTAGAATTATTCATGTCAGATGATTTAGTTGGTAAGGGACTTCCAATGTTTTTACCAAATGGTTATGTTATTTGGCAGGAGTTAGAAGATTATATAAAAGATAAAGAAAGAAAACTAGGTTATCAACATGTTATGACACCATGTGTTGGAACGGTAGATTTATACAAAACCTCAGGTCATTGGGATCATTATAAAGAAAATATGTTTCCAGCGATGGAAGTAGATGGAGAAGCTTTTGTTTTGAGGCCAATGAATTGCCCTCATCACATGATGATATATTCTAATAAATTACATTCTTATAAGGATTTACCTATAAGAATTGGTGAAATTGCTCACGATTTTAGGTATGAAGCATCAGGAGCTTTAAAAGGAATCGAAAGAGGAAGACATTTTTGTCAGAATGATGCTCATTTATTTGTAACTCCAGAACAAATTAAATCAGAATTTAAAAACGTTGTGGATTTAATCTTTGACGTATATAAAGATTTCAACATTACGAATTATCGTTGTGTTTTATCCTTAAGAGATCCAGAAGATAAGGAAAAATATCATCCTGATGATGAAATGTGGGATAAGGCTGAAAATGAACTTAGAGAAGTTTTAAATGATTTAGGAATAGAGTATACAGAGGAAATAGGTGAAGCAGCATTTTATGGACCTAAACTAGATGTTAACGTAAAACCAGCGGTTGGAAATGAAATAACTTTATCAACTTGCCAATTAGATTTTTGTTTACCAGCTAAATTTGATTTAAAATACATTGATAAAAACGGTGAAAAACAAACACCAGTTGTTCTTCATAGAGCAATACTAGGATCACTTGATAGATTTATTGCATACATTTTAGAAGAAACAAAAGGTAATCTTCCAACTTGGCTTGCACCTGTTCAAGTAAGTGTAATACCAGTTAATAATAACTATCATTTAGAGTATGCAAACGAAATTTATAATACTTTAAAAGATAAAAATGTTAGAGTAGAGTTAGATGATAGGGATGAAAAACTATCATATAAGATGAGAGATGCTCAAACTAAGAAGATTCCTATTATATTGATATTAGGAGATAAAGAAAAAGATGGTAACTTAATAAGTTATAGAAGGCATGGTTCTAATAAAACATACTCGGTTGATAAAGATATGTTTGTGGAATTATTATTAAACGAAATAAAAGATAAGAAAACGAAAAATCAGGATCAATAAATCCTGATTTTTATCTATATAAAAGTGTTATTCTTCTTCCTTTGGTCTCAATAAAGCCTTCTTCTTTTAAGTATCCTAATTCTCTTGACATGGCGCTTCTATCGGCTGCTATGTAATCGGCTAAATCAGTGTAACTAAAAGGTAAATAAATTATTCTGGTTCCGTGTTTTTTAGAGTATATATTAAAGTATTCTAAGAGTTTATCGCGGATTGTTTTTTTAGTTAATATTTCTATTCTTTCGTTTTTTTCTTCAATTATTCCCGTTGTTATTTCAAGTAGGTTTTTAATAAACTGATTATAGTATTTATAATTTGTGTTTTGATAGTTAATAACACTTGAGTAATCAATTATTAATACTTTGGTATCTTCTTTTGTTATTATTTCATACTCATCACTTCTTAATGATGATATAACGGTTCCAAAAATAGATTCTTCATCTAACTCTTCAATAATCGTTCTATTGCCATTGTAATCCGTTCTTATTATTTGTGCGTGTCCTTCTAAAATAATACCTATAACGTTGTCTTTTGCGCTTGATAACACCGCAGTATTCTTTGGAAAACTAAGTATATTTGTTTCTAATAACCTAAGTAATTTTTCTCTTTCATTTACACTAATTTTACTGAACAAACGTTTCATTTTACACCTCTTAATAAAATAATATCATTTTTTTAATAAAGTTGCAATTGCAACAACAACTTTTAAAATAAATGTGCTATAGTTATGGTGATAATAAAGTAGGAGGAAGTAATTATGAAAGTAATTAAAAGAGATGGCCACGTTGTTGATTACTGTCCTGAAAAGATAGAAATAGCAATAAAAAAAGCCAACAACGAAGTACAAGAAGAAGATAGAGTATCAGATACTCAAATAAAAAACATTATTAAGTATATTGAAAGTTTAAAGAAAAAAAGAATTCTAGTTGAAGACATTCAAGATATTATTGAAATGCGTCTTATGGCATTAAATAAGTTTGCTTTAGCGAAAGAATATATTACTTATAGATACACAAGAGAGTTAGTAAGAAAAAGTAATACAACCGATAGATCAATTAAAGAGTTAATTGATGGTGAAAACGAGTATTGGAACACTGAAAACTCAAATAAAAATGCTGGCGTTGTAACAACGCAAAGGGATTATATCGCAGGTATTACATCAACTGATATTACAAGAAGGTTTTTACTTCCAGAGGATGTTGTAAAAGCTCATGATGAGGGAATAATTCACTTTCATGACATGGATTATTTTGCACAAAACGCACTTCATAACTGTGATTTAATTAACCTAGATGATATGCTTCAAAATGGTACTAATATAAATGGAGTTATGATTGAAAAACCACATAGGTTTTTAACTGCAATGACGATTGCAACTCAGTTAATTACTGCGGTATCATCAAGTCAGTACGGAGGATGCACGATAACGCTTACTCACTTAGCACCTTTTGTAAGGGAAAGTTATAACCGTTACTTAGAAAAGTACAAGAAAAGAAAGTTTAATAAAGCTGATTGTGAAAAGTATGCTAAGGAAGATATAAAAAAGGAAATAACTGACGGTGTTCAAACTTTCCAATATCAAATTAACTCAATGACAACAACTAACGGACAAGCACCATTTTTATCTGTTTGCATGTACTTAGGTGAAACAGAAGAATATAAAGAAGAGCTTGCCATGATAATAGAAGAAGTTCTAAACCAAAGAATTTTAGGTATGAAAAACGAAAAGGGTGTTTATATTACTCCTGCTTTTCCTAAACTTTTATATGTTTTGGAAGAAGATAACATTCATGAAGATAGCAAGTATTATTATTTAACAGAACTTGCTGCTAAATGTACGGCAAAAAGAATGGTTCCGGATTATATATCTGAAAAGATAATGAAAGAATTAAAGATAAATGAAAATGGAGATGGAGATTGTTATCCATGCATGGGATGTAGATCATTCTTAACTCCTGATAGAACGATGCACCTAGGAAACATTGCCAAGGCTAAGAACTACGAAGAAGGTAAGGGTAAGTACTATGGTAGGTTTAACCAGGGAGTTGTAACCATTAACTTAGTTGATGTTGCATTATCAGCGGATAAAGACATGGATTTATTCTGGAAGTTAATGGATGAAAGACTAGAATTATGTCATAGAGCATTACAAGCAAGGCATAAAAGATTATCTAAGGTAACTAGTGACGTTGCACCTATTTTATGGCAGCACGGAGCACTAGCAAGACTAGATAAGAAAGAAAGCATTCATGAGTTATTACACCATGGATACTCAACCATATCACTTGGTTATGCTGGTTTATATGAATGTGTTAAATTCATGACTGGTCACTCTCACACTGATAACGGAAAAGGAAAAGAGTTTGGTCTTAAAGTTATGCAAAAGCTAAATGATAAGTGTAAAGAGTGGAAGGAAAAAGAGGACATTGACTACAGTGTTTACGGAACTCCAATTGAATCAACAACTTATAAGTTTGCTAAATGCTTAAGAGAACGTTTTGGTAAGATTAAAGGAATTACTGATAGAGATTACATTACAAATTCATATCATGTTCCGGTATTTGAAGAGATTGATGCGTTTACTAAGTTAAAATTAGAAAGCGAATTTCAAAAACTTTCACCCGGTGGTGCAATAAGTTATATTGAAACTCCTAACTTAACCAATAACTTGGATGCTGTTATGGAAGTTATTAAGTTTATTTATGACAACATTATGTACGCTGAGCTAAATACTAAATCTGATTATTGTCAAGAATGTGGTTATGACGGAGAAATACTTTTGGATGACAACTTAGAGTGGTATTGTCCAAATTGTGGTAATAGAAATCATGACACGTTAAACGTTGCAAGAAGAACTTGTGGATACATAGGAACTAACTTCTGGAATAAAGGAAGAACTCAAGAGATTAAAGAAAGAGTAGTTCATATCGACAATAAGGATGCGTAAATACCTATGAGATATAACAAAATAAGAAAAATGGACATTTCTAATGGTCCTGGCGTTAGAGTATCAATATTTATGCAAGGATGTGCTTTCCACTGTAAGAATTGTTTTAATCCGGAAACTTGGGATTTTAAGTTGGGCAAGGAGTTTACCGATGATACTATAAACAAGGTTCTTGATTTAGCGGATAAAGATTACATTGTTGGCTTATCAATTTTAGGTGGAGAGCCAATGCATCCTTTGAATATAGAAGGCACAACAGCCTTAGCAAAAGCATTTAAAGAAAAGTATCCAAATAAAAGTGTTTGGGTATGGTCTGGCTTTTTGTTTGATAAGGACTTAAAAGATAAAGAAGTATTAAAATACGTTGATGTTTTAATAGATGGGCAGTATAAAGATGAATTGCATGATTTTAGATTAAAATGGTGTGGTTCTACTAATCAAAGAGTAATCGACGTAAAAAAATCATTAAAACAAAATAAAATAGTATTATTTGACGATAAAAAAGAATTAGTAGGAGTGTAATAATGAGAACAAGAGGATTTGAAATAGCTAAAGGTTTTGAAGACAAAAACATTAATTTGCCAGTTAGAAAAACAAAAAAAGCAGCAGGATACGATATTGAAGCTGCTGAAGATACCGTAATAGAGCCATTTAAGAAAGGCGATAACCCAACTTTGGTAAAAACTGGCCTTAAAGCATACATGATGGATGATGAGTACTTAATGCTTTGTAACAGAAGTTCAAACCCAAAGAAAAAAGGACTTGTAATGGCAAATAGCGTTGGTATAATAGATGCCGATTACTATGGTAATCCTGATAATGATGGAGCTTTTATGTTTGCGTTTTACAATGTAAAAGATGAAGCTATTACAATTAAAAAAGGTGAAGCTATAGGGCAAGGGATATTTATGAAATATTTAACGGTAGATAACGATAATGCAGATGGTGTTCGCACCGGTGGCTTTGGATCAACTGATAAAAAGTAAAAAAGACGTAAACGCGTCTTTTTTTTAAAAGCATAAAATTGACTTAAAAGAACCATAATGATATTATGAAAATAGGTGATGATTATGAAAAATAAAAAGGGTTTTACTCTTATAGAACTTTTAGCTGTAATAGTTATTTTAGCGGTAATACTTGCAATAGCAGGAACAGCAGTTATAAATAGTATTAATGATTCGAGGGAAAAAACAAAGTATTTAGCAGCGCAAGATATTGCCAATATGGCTGAAGCTTATATGGTAGCAGAAAAGGGTAAAGTTGATGATAATAATTGTGTGTCCGTTAAAAACATGATTGATGATGGCTATGTAGATTCTGATGCTACTAATCCTTTAACCGGAGAAAACATAAATAGTTCAAATGACCTTTCTAATCAAAAAGTATGTAAAGCAAATGTGGTAAAACAAGAGGGTTATTCTTCAATAGAAAATGAGGTTTATTGCTTTGATGGTTTTGTTTATAAACTAAATGAGTCTTCGCGTGAATCTTTATGTGAAAACTCTTCTAAAAACACAACAACGTCTAAAAATACAACAACATCTAAAACTACAACAGAAAAACATTTAACTGTTCACTGTTATAAAAACGGAATTCAAAAAACTTCTTTTAAACCTGGAGATGAGTTTTATTGTTCAGCTGGATTAGCTATAAAAGATGTTCAGTATTATGAAAGCTCAAGGATAATGTTATCTAGTGGATATCCAAAAAAAGAATCTAATAAAATAGTATTAAAATATACTAGTACTGGAAATGTTACAATATCAGCCGCTAAAACAGGTTATACTATTGATCCTATAACAATAAAAATTACTAATTCTACTGAAGCAGATGATAATAGTTGTTTAGTTGAAGGTACTAAAATTAAGACCATTAATGGATATAAGAATATAGAAGATATAAATTATGATGATTTACTTGCAACATGGAGTTATGATTTAGGAAAAATAGTATATGAATATCCAATTTGGATAGAAAAAGAGTCTTCTTCTAACTCATATCAAGAAACAACTTTTAGTGATGGTACGGTTTTAAAAACAGTTGGTTTTCATGGCATTTATAGTTATGATTTAAATAGATTTGTTTCAGTTGATGATAAAGAAAACTTTAAAGTTGGAACTCATGTAGCTAAAATAGAAAATGGTAAGTTAAAGAAAGTTACTGTAACTAAAATAGAGCATAAAAATGAAAAAACAAATTATTATCATATTGAATCAACAAGATATTATAATGTTATTGCAAATGATTTATTAACTACAGATGGGTATGTTGAATTAACTAACTTGTATGATTTTAATTCTAATATTACATGGAATGGTAATGATGAGGTTTTACAAGATAAGAATAATTTATATTCATATAGCGATCTAAAGCAAGTTGTTCCATATTACTTATATAAAGGTTTAAGAATTGAGGAAGCAAAATATTTAGTAAATAATGGTGTTATTACAAAAGAATCTCTAATTGATATTTTAAATAATACAATGTTAAATGATTCGAGAACAAAAAAACCTATTACAAAAGGTGAAAATAGATATTGGATGGTTACTTTGGATACTGATAATATAAATACTACGAATAAAGAAAAGTACTTAAAGAAAGAAGGAAGTACTTACACATTACCAAAAGATGATAATGTAAAATATTGGTATAATTCTTCTGATAACAAGTATTATAAACCTGGAAGTAAAGTAAAAGTTTATCATGGAATGCACTTTACTAAAATAGAAAAATAAGCATAAAAAAATACTTCAATCTTTTCTTGAAGTATTTTTATTATGCATTAT
>DVMT01000053.1 GCA_018714855.1 Candidatus Aphodocola excrementigallinarum | reverse complement strand
TTAATGTATACTAAAGAACCTTTTAAATGTTCAACTAAGTTTATGTTGTAATAGCCTTTAAAAACGAACATATCAAAGTTTTTATGCTTTCTATAGCTTTCTATTTCATACTCTTTTTTATCTTTTCCAATGTAAAATTTAAACCCCTTAACAAATACTTTATCCTTATGTCTAAAACGTGATAGTAATCTTACCTCTCCTTTAATACCATGAGTATTAACAAGTTTTCCAACGCATAAATATTCCATAATTTTCTTCTCCTTAACTTAACTCGTACATAATAATAGATGATGCAATAGCAACGTTTAGACTTTCACAATCACTTGATGTTTTAATGTATATGTTTTTATCAAGCAAACTTTTAATATCACTAGATATTCCAGCTCCCTCATTTCCCATAACAACCGCTATTTTACCATTTTTATTTATACTTTTTATATCAACTCCACTTACAACATCAGTTCCAAAAACGGTGTATCCAAGGCTTTTTAAATAAGGAATAAAGTATTTAAGTTCTTTTATTAAAACGTTTTGTTTAAATATCATGCCCTCTGATGCTCTTATTACTTTATCATTATATTTACTAGCACAAGTAAGACCTAATACGACGTTATTTATGTTAAACGCTTTAGCACTTCTTATAATAGTTCCTATGTTGCCTGGGTCTTGAACGTTATCCAAGATGATTATCCTATCACCTAAAGTTTCATCTTCATCCATGAATTTACAAATGCCAATAACATCTGGTTTTGATTTTAAACTGCTAATACTTGCCATAACGCTATCAGTAATTATGTTATTTAAAACTCCGCAAGATACTTCTTTAATGCTAAAAGTTTCTAGCAAAATACCAGCGCTATAAGCTTCTTTAACCAAGTGATCTCCTTCTACAATAAACTTTTTTTCTTCTTTCATAAACTTAGCATCTTTTAAGTGCCTTATGTATTTTATTTTTTTATTTTCTTTAGACTCTATCATGTTATTACTCCTTTAATTCTTTTCTTACTAATTTATATTCAGGACAATACTTATTAACCGTTTTCCAAAAAGCTTTACTATGATCAAAATGAACAAAATGAGATAACTCATGGACAATTACGTAATTTAAGTATTTCTTATCTTTTTTTATTAACTCTAAATTTAAAGTAACTGAATTATCACGTCTGTTACATACTCCCCAGCGTGTTTTCATACTTCTTATTTTAAGTTTAGGATAAGGAATTTTTTCATCAAACACGTAATAAGCCTCATCCAAATAATACTTAAACACTTTTTTAGCTTCCCTTTTAAACCAATTATCAAGCATTTTATCATCTTTTACAATTAACGTGTTATCAGTAAACACGGGCCTTTTAACGTCTTTATATAAAACGTTTAATTTACTTCCAAGTAAGTTATAACATTCATCTTTTTCATTTTCATTTTTCTTTTTTTGATTCTTAATCATTCTTATAACTGACTTTTCGTTTTCCTTTAAAATACCCATAATCATTTTTTTAGTATATAAAAAAGGAGCGGATACCTTTATATTTAAATCTTTATCAACTCTTATATATAAATTTTTATTATTTTTCTTTTCAATTATTACGTTATACTCTATATCATCTATAAGAAAATGCATAACCATCACCAAAAAATATTATACCATAAATAAAAGAAGATAAAAAATTATCTTCTAACCAAATTACTTAATGTATCAATTACAACAGAATCCGCATCCACATATTTTAATTTATTCATTGTTAACTCTAAAATTTGATTATAATTATTTTCATTTTCATCAGGTAAATAAGATTCTGGATCTTCTAAAAAGTCATTAGTAGTTTTTAAATCCATTTCTTTTAATTGATCCACTAATAAATCAACCCAAAAATTAGCATCAGCATTAAGCGCCTTTGATTCTCTTAAAATTGTTTTGTTAAGTTCTTCTTTTTCATGTGCTTTTATTCTTTCTTCTCTTGTGCCTTGTTTAACACTGTTATTACCTAATTTTTCTTTTTCTATTTTTGATTCTTTAATTTTTTTATTATCTTTTTCTTCTTTTTTTATTTTACTTTTTAAATCTACTTTTAAATTATCTATTATACCCAAATCAATATGTTCGTCTTTTATATATGAAAATAAATCTTCACAAGCTTTTTTATAATCATCGTCATTTCCAATTGATTGCTTAACGGCACTTAACTTATTTATTAACTTGGTATAAGCATTAATAATCTTAAGATTTTTACTTAAAAAACATTCCATTGAACTAATAAATTTAGTTTTTGTTTTTTCTAAAATATTATATTGAATACCATTTTTATTATCTTTTTTATTGTCTTTATCTACTTTTTTAAATGATCTTCTTTGACCAGGTGCAAAAAGTCTTTGCATTAAATTAACATATGAGCAAGAATCTTTTATTTTTCCATTTTTAATATTTACATCATTAAAGAATAACTTGGTGATCATATCACCTTGCATTTTAGTTATCTCTTTTAAATCTTTAATATTAAATGGAAGTATTAAAAAGTCATCAAATCTATTTTTTATTAAAACATTAGCAGCATTCAAAGTAATATCAGTATTATGGTAAAAATATTTTTCATTTTTTAATATTTTTTCTTTAGAGTTTAATACAATATTATAATCAACTTTAATTTCATCTATTTTACTTTGTAAAAAACTTATTACTTTATTTATTTTTTCTTCCATCGTTTCACCTACTTTGTTTTTGTATTTTCATCAGAATCTTTATAATACCTATTAACTAAGTATCCAATATACATTGATTGAGTAATTCCAAATAAATCTGCCAAGTTATTATTTTTTTCATAGGCATCTCCTACTTTTTTTACTAAACCTTCATATAATTCTAATGCATCAGCATCAATATAAGAAGGAAATTGTTCTTTTTTCATAACGTCTATTGGTGTTTTGGTAAGGTCCTTATAATAGCTATTAATCCTTTTATTTAATTGTTTTTCCTTTTCTTTTTTTAACAATAAATCATTATGTTCTAAAATAAAGTATTTTAATACTTCACCAAAACCAAGTTCTTTATTTGTTATTGCATCACCATTATGAGTTACCGTATATTCTATGTTTTTATCTAATATACTTATTAACAAGTTAATATCGTCATTTATTTTTATTTGTTTTTTCTTATTATATAAATTAAATACTTCATCTAATTTTTTAATAACAAATTTTTGGTTGTTATATGAATCTAAAAATTCTTTATATCTAGATGCAATAATATTTTCTACTACCACTAAAGGGTTAGCATATTTTCTCTTTTCGTCATCTGAAATGGAATCATTATTTAAAATTTCAATAATGTTTTCTATTTGTTCAACAAATTCATCATAATTTTTAGGAATTTCAATGTTTTTATATTTAAATCCGATTGCTCCTTCAAATATTTTAGGAAGCATTAAGCTTGTAGCGATATTTTGTTTTTGCAAATTTTTTTCATCTTCTTTAGAGTAATCAAAAAAATGTGGACCTAAAACTTCCATTAACAAGTTCTTAAAATCTTTTTTACCCTTCTTATTATTTAATAAATTTTCTATTTTTTCTTGATAGCATAAATAAGTATCAGCTTTTGAATTATAACTACAACACGTATTATATAAATCATATATTTTTTCAAAATGATGATTAATTACTTTAATTTCTGATAATTTTTCTTTTAAAAGCACGAAAAATTCCTTTGATGAATTATCTTCGTTTTTCTTCATTCAAAACACCCCTTTGCATTTCAATGCGCTATGATAGCAAAAAAGAGTAATTTTGTCAAATTGCTCTTTACACTAACTTTAAAACAAACTTAACTGACTAGACTCTGGTAATGCTTCTAATATTCCCATAAGTCTCATTTTATCTATTAAGGTTTGTGAAACCTTTGCTCTTGATTGTAAATCCTCTATTGAAATAAATGGATTTTTTTGTCTTTCTTCAACAATTTTTTTAGCAACCGTATCACCAAGACCATCTATTGCGTTAAAAGGTGGATATATAGAATTATCATCTTTAACACGCCAAGTAGTCGCCTCGCTTTCATATAAATCAACTGGCAAAAACTTAATTTTTCTTGCGGTTGCTTCTAACGAAACTCTTAAACTTTCAAGTTGACCAGTTTCTTTATTTGATGCATCAAAACCTTTATTTTGTATTTCAATTATCTTTTCTTTAATAGCATCATAACCTCTTATCATCACTTCAACATCAACGTCCGTTGCTTTAGAAGTAAGCCATGAAGCGTAAAAGGCAACTGGCATATGAACTTTATACCAAGCGATTCTAAATGCTGATATAACGTATGCTGCTGCGTGAGCCTTAGGGAACATGTATTTTATCTTACCACATGAATTTATAAACCAATCCGGAATATTTGCATCCTCCATCGTCTTAATATGGGTTTTCCAAGTTTCTGGATCTTTAGATGCTCTTCCTTTACGAACGAATTCCATTATCTTAAATGCTTTTATCGGCTCTACACCATGATACATTAAATAAACCATTATATCGTCACGGCACCCTATAACGTCTTTAAACGGGACGATGTTATTTTTAATTAATTCCTGAGCATTACCAAGCCAAACGTCAGTACCATGTGATAAACCTGATATTTTAATTAACTCCGCAAAAGTAGTTGGTTTGGTTTCATATACCAAAGAGATCGTAAAATTCGTTCCAAACTCAGGTATTCCAAGCGTACCTGTTTTACACATTATTTGCTCGTTTGTAACGCCAAGCGCTTTAGTTGACGTAAAAATAGACATCGTATCTTTATCATCAAGTGGAACTTTAGTAATATCTGTTTTAGTAATATCTTGGATCATTCTTAATTGCGTTGGATCAGAGTGACCTAATATATCTAATTTAAGTACGCACTCATCTATTGCATGGTAATCAAAGTGAGTTGTTCTCCATGCACTAGTTGGATCATCTGCTGGAAATTGAAATGGTGTAAAGTCAAATACTTCCATGTAATCTGGAATAACAACTATTCCACCTGGATGCTGTCCTGTTGTTCTTTTAACTCCGGTACATCCAAGTGCTAATCTTTCAATTTCAGCGGGTCTTTTATTTATTTCTTTATCCTCTAGGTAACCTTTAACAAAACCATAAGCCGTTTTTTCCGCTACCGTACCAATTGTTCCGGCACGATATACGTTGTCAGGACCAAATAACACTTTCGTATAAGCATGCGCTGATGCTTGGTTTAAATCACTAAAGTTTAAGTCGATATCAGGAACTTTATCAGCGTTAAATCCTAAGAACGTTGCAAAAGGCATGTCTTGTCCGTCTTTATACATCTTCTCTCCACAAACCGGACACTTTTTATCAGGTAAGTCAAACCCGGTTGAGTAAACCGAACCTAAAGGTTTACCATCATCAAAATTAAATAAGCTATGTTTACATTTTAAACATCTGTAGTGGGCAGGAAGCGGATTAACCTCGGTTATTCCCATCATGGTTGCAACAAACGATGAACCAACCGATCCACGGGATCCAACTAAGTACCCCTCATCATTAGAGTGCTTAACAAGTCTTTGTGCTATTAGGTATATAGGATCGAATCCCCCACCGATAATACCTCCAAGTTCTTTTTTTACCTTCTTTTCTAAAGCATCATCAGTTAGTTCTTCATCATCCGTCCAGTTGTTTTTAAAGTATGTTCTTAATAAATCCTTAACGGCATCAAATCCTTTTAATATAACTTCATGTAATTTTGAATAAGCCATGTTAGTTTGATCTTCTTCTGCTAAATCTTTATGTTCTTCTTTTACATTTTCCAAGCATACGTTAAACACTATGTTACCATAAAGTTCCGTTGCGATACGCTCTTCAATGTTTAATGGAAGAGGATCTCCATACCAATCTTTTGCTTTTTCATATACCAAATCTGTTACAACACGCGGGCAATCAAGGTAACTTTTTCCATCGTCTGATTTAACTCTTGGTGAAAAAGGTATTCCTTTAGTATCTATTATTACCTCTACCTCATCTGCCATATCAAGCACTTTATTAGTGTTTGTAACAACGATTTCATATGCTAATTCCTTACCTAAGAAAGCAAAATCATTAAGCATTTCATCAGTTGTTCTAAAGTGCTGTGAAGGTATTTCTTTTATGTCTTTTTTAGCTAGCGGATGACGTCCTCCTCCTGGTACTTTTTGATTAACGATTATCTCTCGATAAACTTTATCTTCCCTTCTAAAGTGATGAACATCACCCGTTGCAACGATTAACTTACCAGCACTTTTAACCGCGTTAATAATCTTTCTTATATGGTTTTCTAATTCTTTTTCATCTTTAAAATCACCCATTTGAATTAAATGGTTATATACCTCAGGAGGCTGCACTTCTACGTAATCATAAAAGTTAATGATGTTAGAAAGTTCTTCTCCTTCTTTACTTCTTGCCTCGATAAAGACCTCTGATTCATAGCAACCAGAACCTATTAAAACACCTTCTCTTAAACGTTCTACTTCACTTCTTAAAATTCTAGGCGTTTTATATAAATAAACCGTGTTTGCAAGCGATATCATTTTAAAGATGTTTTTAAGCCCGGTTTTATTAAGTGCAATAGCGTTAAAATGAAAGGTTCTACCAAACTTATGAATTTCATCTTTTTTAATTAATCTATCTAAATCACTTATCTTCTCATAATTTTGTGCATTTAGTTTTTGCAAGAACTTATCAAATACAAGAGCCGTTCCTTCCGCGTCATAATCCGCTCTATGGTGTGCTTCTTCATCCCATGGAACGTTGTATCTTTTAACTAATGCTGATAGGCTATGTCTTGCGTATCCTTGATCTAATGCACGTGATAATTCTAAAGTATCAATTACCGTGTTTTTAAACTCACCTAAGTCATATTTTTTCATGGCCATTTCGATAAATGAAATATCAAACTTTGCGTTATGGGCAACCATTGGTAAATCACCTGTCCAAGCTAAAAACTCTTTGGTTACCGTCTTTTCATCATCACATCCGGATACCATCGCATCAGTAATCTGTGTAAGTTCTGTTATTCTATCTGGAATGTGCCTTTTAGGATCAATTAACTTATCAAATCTATCTATAATTTCACCTTTATGTATTTTTACCGCACCAATTTCAATCATTTGATCAAAACCTGCTGCGTTAAAACCGGTTGTTTCTGTATCAAAAACAACGTAAGTATTGTCCATTAGTGATTCATCAGTTTTCCTTACTACGATGTTAACCGTATCATCAACTAGCGTAAGTTCAGTTCCGTATAATCCTTTAAAATGTTTTGATTTGTCTTCGATGCCCTTATTATGAGCCTTAATAATTCCGTATGCAATCGGAAAAGCCTGACATCCATTATGATCCGTTATCGCAACACCACGGTATCCCATGTTAATCGCGTTAGTAACGAGCTCACAAGTATGTTTTCCTAAATCAAGCTTAGTTGAACCATCCATCTGACTCATCATCGTGTGAGCGTGAAGTTCTACCCTTTTTACATCGGCATCATCCTTTAACAAATTATCTTTAGAAGGTATTTTAACTACGTTTCTTATGTTTAACACCAAATCCTTAGCGTACTGATCTTGCTTTACATAACCATTTATCCTAAACCAGCCAGACTTCATGGCCTTAGATAACTTCTTAAACGAATCTGCATCCTTAGTAAAAAACTTAGCATAAATACTATCAGTATTATCACTTATTTTAAAAGTTAATATCTTAAAAGCACTCTTACTTGATTCAAACTCTTCTACTCCAAAAACGTATGCTTCAACCGTTATGTTTTGCTCTTCCGTTATAATATCTTTAATTAAAGTAATGCTACCTTTAACATCATCACCATAAATTATTGGACTTTCTTTTTTTTCTTCTTTAACTATTTCTACTTTAGGCGTTTGTTCTTTTATTTCTTCTTTTTTCTCTTCATTTATAAATAAATTAATTTTAAAATCATCAAACCCAATTTTTTTATATAGTTTTTCAACACTATCCATATTATTTTTAAAGATGTTTTCTTCAGCAATATTATCAAGTTCTATAGTTAAAGTATTATTTTTAACACTAACTTTTTTTTCTTCAAATAACTCTTTCATCGGCTTGGTTAAAGTACTGTTTTCAATTACGTAATTATAATACTTTATCATATCATCATAATTTTTATTTTTGATTACAAAACTTGCCTTAACAGACTCCATTGAAGGAAAACCAATTCGTATATTTTCGTTAATGTATTTAATAACCTCAATATCTAAAGGTTTTTCTACTTCTATTACAAAAATACCATTACGTCTTGTGTGATCAAGCTTTAATTTTAGTATTTTACCATTTAAAAAATAATCATAATACTCTTTTGGAGTATTTATCTTATCTAATAATAACTTTAACTTATCATGCATAATATCACCTTACTTCAGTCTTAAATATTATAACATTAAAGCACTCTTTTAGAAATAGAAAACAATTAAAAAAAGCAACTTTTTAGTTGCAATTAATCTCTTTAATTAAAACTATTCTTTTATTAACTCTGATAATCCAACTATTTCATAGCCCCTACTTTCGATTGTGTTTATCATTAATTTAAAATTAGAAAAATCATAATCTTCTAAATCATATGATATCATTAATCCTTTGGATAATTTTTCTTTTAATTCTGTTATTGTAGGATTAATTACCGTTGGTGTTATAGTATGCATTTTCTTATTTTTACATATTTCTTTTTGATTATCATCTTTACTTTCGTTTAAACATAAATTAGAGTTTTTTAAAGTAATGCTCTCAATTAAATTATTGGTAACTTTTATCATTGTTTTATCATATTTACCATTGTATCCTAAGTTATATATTTCACTGTTTAAATCGGTTAAATCAAATGCTTTTTCAACGTTTTTTTCTAAATAAGCACCATCTATAAATAAATTTATTTTTACGTTATCTTGTTTTATCTTTTTAATTAAATTATTTAAATTTTTATTAGAATCAACTTTAAATATTATAGATACTTTATTATTCTTAGCATTACCTTTAGTTATGTAATAATCATAATTATTGGTTATTGATTTTTTTGGTAATTCTTCTTTATAAACTATTTTATTCTCGTTAAACGAATCATCATCTTTCATGTTTTCATAAGATTCTTCTTCATCAACATAAAGACCTGATAATCCTAAAATCATCTCATTATCCCTAATCTTAGGCTCAAGCGGCTTTTCGTCATGCTGTTGTTTATAACTTATAACTTCTTGCATTAAAGGATCGTTTTTCTTAACCTCACTAAAAACTTTATCAGTGTATATAAAACTAACTAATAAAAGTAAGAATAAAGACGCTAATTTACTCATTTGTTTTAGCAATATAATCACCTAATTAATGATATGAATAATTTAAAAAAAAAGACTTTAAATAGTCTTAATTTTTGTATGCTGCTTCTGGCTTTAAAACATAGGTATTACTTATGTAATTATCGTTAACATCCCAATTAGATAACTTTAGATCATCATTTGTAGTATACACTTTAAAAGTAACTTTAGATAACGTATTTTGGTTTGGAACGCAGTAAGTTTTCTTTCCCAAAACATTTTTGTCATTTGCTAAAACTATTTCTTTTTTATAAGAGTCTGTATAAGTTACTTTAATTTTTTCTACGTTTTGTGGAACGTTTAGAATAAAGCACCTTGGTTCATTTTTATTTGTGGTAACCGTTATTTTATCTTCACTTTCTTTTGCTTCTTTTATCTCCTCATTTGTAACTGGACTATAATAACCTTTTACGGTAAACGTTTTATATGCATACATATCCTCGTTTTTTGAAGCATCAATAAATCCCCAGGTAATAGGAGCATAGTTTTCCGTTATTTTAGCAGCGTTTATTATTTGAAGTTTTATTTTGTAAGTTTTATTCTCATTTTTTAAAGACTTAATTTTTATTTTAAAATTACGAGTTTTTTTATCAAATGTCTCTTCTTGTTTCTTTTTTAATTTTTTACCATCTTGTTCATATAAAGTGTAAGTATAACTTCCGGAATAATTATAAATTACGTCTGGAACTTTAACTTCTATTACGTAATTACTATTTTTATCATAATATTCTTTAACTAAAAATCCGTTTTCGTTAGATAATACCCCTTTAAATTTAGAAGCCATAAGTTCTTTAGCTAAATTAATGGGTGTGGTGCCTTTTAAAACACTAAAAAAACTAAAGCAAAGAAAAAAGACGATAACAGCACTAATACAAATTAATATTTTAGCTTTTTTAATTACCTTACTATCTGCAAGACGTGGACGTCCAACTTTAAGTTTTTCATCTTTTAAAAGCCATTCTTTCATGCTATCATCCCTTTTTACTTTTTATAATCTAATATTTTTTTATGAATTCCCGGTTCAACAACATCAAGCGTACTTATACTTATTTCTAAAGACTTTTTATATTCACCTTTAAAAAACAATCTTTCAGCTTTAATTAACCCTTCATTTATTATTTGCTTTGATGATCTATATCTGTTTCCATAAACAATTGCATATTCAGATAAAAGTGCCGCTTTTACCATGTCTGCTGTTGTATTATGAAGTTTAAATACCAAATCACGGGCAGTATCAACCCTTATGTTTAAAGTATCAACATCTATTGGACTTTTAGATAATTCTTTTTGAATTTCCTTAATTGCCTCAGATGCCTCAGTAAGTTCAACATAATACACATCAGGTATAATAGGAAGTCTGTTTTTTCTTATTTGATACTTAGATTGTTTTAATAAAAGCTTAATATCTTCTAACTGACCTTTAGCTCGCTCTTCATCATCTTTTAAATTACCTACTTTTTGTAATAAACCATTTAATTTCTCATTAAGTTTAGTTAGTTTTAACATGATTATTTCTAATTCTGAATTAAGTTTAGAAAAAGCAAAAGTGTGATTTCTATCTAAATCTTTTAACTTTTCATAATCCTTAATGATATCATCATACTCATCTTTAAGTAAATCAACGGACTTTAAAGTATCATCAGTTAAGTTATAATGCTCTTTCATCTCCGGTAATTTATTAGATACCGCGTTTAATATCTTACTTACATGTTTTTGTTTTTTAGCAAAATTAACCAAACCTTCTTCATAATATTTTCTAGATATCTTTTCGGTTTCAAAATCATTAAACAATGAATCATAATAATCAAGTATTGTTTTAAGTTCAAAACTTACGTCTTCTAAGTTTAGAACCCGCACCCGATCAAAAATAGTATTTACTTTTTTCTCGGTTTCCATAATGTTATATTCAACGTTTAAATAATCTAATTGGTACCCTTCTCTGGTAAGTTTTATGTACTCAGAAGATACATCCTCGGTTCTTTTTGGTATTAAGCTCTTACCCATAAGCATTATTTCAGGTACTTCATCAATTACAATGGTCATGTGTTCTAGCATCTCAGTTAACCCTTTAACAACGTATATAACCTCTTCATAATCTTTCTTTTCCATAACACGTTCAAACTCTTCAAACCTTTTTTCAATTGTTTCAAATTGAAGTTCAATCGTTTTTGCGGTTTCCTCATAATCAGCTTTAGTATCAACGAATCTCTTTTTTAAGTTTCTGTATATTGCCTTTAATTTAATTACGGTTGCTCTATTTCTTTCCTCACTAGAAGTTATTTCTTTTATCTCTGATAATATGTTTTTTACCTTGGTTTTTATTTCATATAACTTTATTTCAATTTCCGTTATTTTTTTATAAATATCTATTGGTTTAGATTTATCAGCTGCAAAAGAAGCATCTATTAGCATATCATTAACAAGTGGAATTGTTTCGTTTTCAATAATTGCAAACTTGGTTTTCCAATTATTATATTTTTCTTCTAACTTAGCATTATTTTTAACTAATGCCTCAACTTTTGAAAGCTCGTTTAAAACAGGAACATTTATAAGTAAGTTTTTTTCCTTTTCTAATTTATTTAAAGCGTTTTCAATTCTTTTTTTTCTTTTATTTTTAACTATTATAATTAAAGTAATTATTATAACAATAAGAATAACAATTATGGTACCAATATATAATCCTCTTGTCATTTAATATCCTCCTACCATAAAAATATTTTATCACATTTTGTAATATTTTGCATCAATATATATAAAAAAACGATCAAATACAAAATTGATCGTATTATGTTCTTATTTTTTAAAGAAAGTTGTAATAACATGTCCATCCTTTAACTCAATACTATTAGAATCATAGTATTTTTTTACCTTTGAAGAAAATACATAATCATTAACTTGCCAAGCGCAATCATATATTATGCCTTCATCATTAAGTAACTTGCTTAGATAAATCAAAAGTTTAGAATCATCTTTATATAATGTACTTAAAATATTACTTAAGTATATAACGTCAAATTTACCTAATTTTTTATTGCGCAACTTGTTTACGTTAGAATCAATGTATTTAAAATTACAGTAGTTAAGGTTTTCTTTTAATTTATAATAATTATCAGGAACTAAGTACGCATTGTTATTAACCATTTCAAAAGGATCTTTATCTAAAAATAAAAGTGTTAAAAATCTATTTTTTAAACCATCTTCATTAGCAGTTCTAATAAAAGTTTGGAAAAAGGCTTTTTCATCATCTGTTAAATAACTAAATAAATCAAAAATCATAAAGGCAAAATCTCTTACTTTAGAAGCATCTTTATCCCATTCATACTCAGTAAGCCAAAAAATTAAATCTTCAATCTTTTTTAAATATTCATCATAATCATATTTTTTTATCATTGCAATTTTTAAACCGGCATAATATTTACAAAATCTATTAATATCAAAACAAGTTATATCTAAAGCACCCGCTAATGCGGCATGAAGTGCATGATCACAAGATGATGTTACCGTAAGTACTTTTTTATTATCTAAGTTTTTATCATAATATAAACTTAACGGCTCATTAGTATACGGATAAACCTCATCAGCACATTTAAACTTAGTAATTTTATTTTTTTCTATAACTGGGGTTTGCTTTATTGATAAATATCTTTCAAGTAACATTAAATCCGTTTTTATACCACTTTTATTATACATAATCCTAATCCTTCCAAAACTTATCTTTATATGCTACCACAAAAGTCTTAATTTATCAATAATACTTGACTACTTTCATATAATTAGTTATAATTAAGTGCGTGTAAACTTTAAAGCAGCACTTCTTGAATTTAATAACGTGTTTGTTTGCGTTTGTTATATTAGTAACTCTTTTAAGCTGCGAGTAGTGAAAGTATTAAAACAAACTCCCTATTAAATGGCAAGAGTCCTTTAGTTTACAAAAAAACAAAAGGAGGAATGAAAATGTCAAGATATACAGGCCCTACATATAAGAAAAGTCGTCACTTAGGATTTTCTTTATTAGAAACTGGAAAAGAACTTGCAAAAAGACCTTATGGTCCTGGTCAACATGGAAATGACAGAAGACGTGGTAAAGCATCTGAGTATAAACTTCAATTAATGGAAAAACAAAAAGTTAGATTAATGTATGGTGTAAATGAAAAACAGTTTAGACTAACTTTTGAAAAAGCAGCTAAAATGAAAGGTATTCAAGGTGAAAACTTCTTAAAGCTTTTAGAAAGTAGATTAGATAACATCGTTTATCGTATGGGACTTGGATCAACTAGAAAAGCTGCAAGACAAATCGTTAACCATGGACACATTACCGTAAATGGTAAAAAGGTTGATATTCCATCATACCAAGTTAAACCTGGTGACGTTATCGCGGTTAAAGAAGCATCTAAAGATCATAAAGCTATTTTAGAATCTCTTGAAAAAGTTAATAAAACTGCTGAATACGTTGAGTTTGATAAAAAGAAACTTCAAGGTACTTACTTAAGATACCCACAAAGAAGTGAACTTCCAGCAGACATTAAAGAATCTATGATCGTTGAATTCTATAATAAGTAATTAAAAAATGTAAAGCTTTAATAACTTTACATTTTTTTTGTTTCTCTTAACTTTTTTAATAAATAATTATATTTTAGAATTGATGCTAACATAACAAATCCAATAAGTATTAAAATAAATATAATTGGCATTTCAATTATTGCATAAGTAAACCTAATTTCACCAATAATTGAAAAATAAACTAAATCATATATAAGTGATGCATTAAATATAGTCGTTAATAAATTATCACCAAAGGTATCACTAAGAGTGTTATGCTTACCAGTATTTATATTATAAATAAACATACTAATAACACCGGTTATAACTGCAATAATAAATGATGTTAGATTAACTTCATAAAAGTTTTTAATTAACACTATAAATGATAAAACACTAATTGCCATAAGAATTATCGTTATAATGTAATTAATCTTTTTTACATCCTTCATTAAAATAGACTTCTTTTGCCCGTTTTTTATTTCTAATAACTTTTTATCAATAAAACTTGATAGTTCATCATCTTCTTTTATATATGGCGTTAATTTTGATATTACTTCATCAGCTTTTAAATCCGTTTTTTCATTTATCAAATAAGTAAAAGAAGACATATTATCATTTTTTAATTCATTTAATATATTAGAAGATACTAAAGCCTCATCATCTTCTATAAGATCACCTATTTGGCTAACAAAACATGATGGTATTCTAGATATAGTAGTTAGTTTTTGTTCCTTTAAAAACGTAATTACATCACTTGTTTTATCTATTTCTTTTTTTAAGGAGTTTATTTTTTCTTTAGCACTATCAAGTATTTTTTTATTACTTGACCTTTTAAAAAACAAATTATCCTTTTTTATAAAATTCATATTTAAAAATGAATATATTGTAATTACACCAAAAATACCAAATGGTATTGTTAATATTAATAAATAATTTCTATATATAAGATTAAAAATCATGCAAAAAACATAAAATAAACCATTTATAAAATCATATATATTTATTATTCTTTTACCCTTAATATTATAATTATTAAAAATACTAATGTTCTGGTTTATAAATGAAATACCATCATGATACAAATCATTTAAGAATTCCTCTTTAGTTAATTCTTTTTTTATTTTAATTAGATTTTCTACTTCCTTACAATCATTTACGTATTCATTAAAATCATCTTCTACATGTTTTTTTTCATCTTTTTTAGATGATTCAATTAATTTATTTACGTCTTCTTTTAAATCTTTCATTTCACTTTCATTTAAGTATTTTTTATAATTATTGGTTTTTGATTGGATGGTTGCCATATAACCTAAAGGGTTTTTGGGAAAACTCTTTTTTATTTGACTAGATAATTCTAATATGAGGTCATAGTCTTCATTATCTAAAGCTTCTTGATACTCTTTTTTTAATTCTTTTAAACTCTTCTTACCCTTTTTCATTTTAATTCTTCCTAAAATTCTATTTTTTCTTGTATGTATTTTATAGCATCATGAATTGATAAAGTAATTTGTTTCATTGTATCTCTGTCTCTTATTGTAACGGTGTTATTATTTAGAGTTTCATCATCTACCGTTATACAAAAAGGAGTACCAATAACATCTTGCCTTCTATATCTTTTACCAATTGAACCGGTTTCATCATAAGAAGTCATGAATTTCTTTGCAAAAACATTAAATAATTCTTTAGCTTTATTACTATGATACTTTTTAACAAGTGGAAGTATTGCTACTTTATATGGTGCAATTGCTGGATTAAAATGCATAACCTCTCTGGTATCATTATCTAGTTTTTCCTCGTCATAAGCTTCACATAAAATGGCTAAAGTTAATCTATCAGCTCCAATTGAATACTCAATTACGTTTGGTATGTATTTTTCGTTAGTTTCTGGGTCTTGATATTCCATCTTTTTACCTGAAAACTCGCTATGCCTTGAAAGATCCCAAGTACCTCTATGATGAATACCATTTAACTCTTCCCAACCAATTGGAAATTTATATTGAATATCACAAGCTGCTTTAGCATAATGAGCTAGTTTATCATGATCATGATATCTTAATTTATCTTCACTTAAACCTAAGTCTTTTACAAAATCTAAAGCACGTTTTTTATAATCTTCATAAAAGTTCATGCTTTCTTCTTGTTTACAAAATTTTTGAAGTTCCATTTGTTCAAATTCTATTGTTCTAAACAAAAAGTTACCAGGAGTTATTTCGTTTCTAAAACTCTTACCTATTTGTGCAATTGCAAAAGGAAGTTTTGCTCTCATCGTTCTTTGAACGTTAAGGAAGTTTACATACTCTCCTTGACATGTTTCAGGTCTTAAATAAACGGTGTCCTTTTCTCCTTCTACCGTTCCACGAGAAGTTTCAAACATTAACTTAAATTGTTTAATTGGTGTCCAATCAAACCCACCGCAGTTAGGACAAGTAATATGGTTATCATTAATGTATTTTTCCATTTCTTCATTTGTCATTGCTTCTGCAGCTACTTTTCCATTTGAGTGTTCTTCAATTAGGTTATCCGCTCTAAACCTTTGTTTACATTTCTTACAATCCATTTTAGGATCACTAAAAGAACCAACGTGGCCTGATGCAACCCACACTTTTGGATTCATAAGAATTGCGGCATCAACTCCATAAGTTGTCATATCCTCCTGAACGAACCTTTTCCACCAAGCCTTTTTTATGTTATTTTTAAGTTCTACACCTACTGGTCCAAAATCCCAAGTGTTAGCAAAACCATCATATATTTCACTTCCAGGAAATACAAATCCATACTGCTTACATAAATTAACTATTTTGTCCATTGTTAAATCTTTCATTTTTTAATCCTCCTACTTTTTCTTCTTCTTGTACATAGAATAATCATAATTAAAATCTCTAAATTCTATTTTTTTATTATGATCAATTACTGATTTTGCAATTAAATTATATAAATATAAATTGGCATACTTAACCTTTATTTCTGTTTCATTTAAAATAAGTGAAAAACTTACATAATCATCATCATATCCAAAAACGTTTTCATCTGTTTTTAGCATTAAAACTCTATCATTAAACTTATTTATAAAATTTGTTAAAGAATCAATCATAAAATTTTCATCAAACCTGTTTTTTTGTAAAGCAAAAAATATTTCTTTTTTATCAGTGTCAACCCAATATGACGATGAAAGACCACTAAAATCAAAATTATATAATACATCTTTATCACGCATAGTTTTATCTAAAAATTGTTCTCTTGATGCTTTTAAATTATTTAAAGATAACTTTGATATTTCACCTTGATTTTCTTTTAACTCATCAGTTGTAAAAGAAATTTTTAAAACCGGATATTTATTTAAAAATTGTGGCTCTTTTTCAAATCTTATAATTTCCTTTTTATTATCAATATAAATACCAGTTACGTTTTTTGTTGCTAAAATTGCCTTTATTAAAGATACCGTTTTATCATTACCATCATCAACTAAACTTTTATAATAAATTATCGTTGAGTTATTATTATAATTTTTATTTAAATCATAATGAAGATCTTTTACCCTAACATTAGTTTTATTTCTACCAGTTATTTTTATTAAAGTCCACTTACCGTTTAATATGACTTTATTATCTGGATTTTTAATCATTGACATAATATCACTTCCCTACTTTATAATATGATTAAAATCCTTTTAATTTTAATTGTTTAACATTATTATCTTTTATTTCTAAATTATGATTAACAATAATATCTTTTAATAATTCAGCAACACTTCGATTATCAGTTAATACTTTTATATCACCACAAAAAAGTTCATAAACATAACTAGGTTTTTTGTTTTCTTTTTCACTATAAACATAACCGCCGTTTAAAATAGCCTCTTCTTTTTCATTTGATAATTTATCTTCAAAAAGTTCTTTTATAAACTTCATTTCTTCATATTCCGGTGTATTGTCAAACAACTTTAAATTTATTAAACAAATTTTTTTACCATTAACGCATTTTTCATAATAATATGAATCATTTGATGCCGTAACATGATATTCATCAAAATTATTATTAAATAATTTTTTAGCCCTATCATACATGTATTTACTTAATATCCTGTTTTTCTGCTTTTTATCTACATAATTAAGAAGATATATTTCCTTATTTTTAGATTTAACGCTTGCAGACTCAGCAGATGAATAACCATTATAATAAATATCAACAAAATCTATGTTATTATTTCTAAGAAAATAATCTATAAGTTCCTCTGTAGCATCTAAATCATCCATTTTTTCTAAATCATCTGAAAATGATTCAGAACCTTTCTTTAATGTAAATTTAATGTTTCCAGTTACGTTTACTTTATTATTTAAAACTAATATCTCATCATATAAATTAGCATCTAAGTACTTTTTACCATGTATATTCATATTTGCCTCCCATATAAAACAAAACTTCTAGAAAACGTAAGGGGTGAGAATAATTCCCACGGTTCCACCCTTTTTATTTCTAGAAGAAATCGCTTCATTTATACTGCTGATAGGTTTCCAAGCCCGTCATCGCACATTTATTACAAATATTATAACATAAAATTTCAATTAATTTATAAATTTACAAGATTTTTTAAAAATTTCTTACTTTTTAAATAAAGACCTGTATATCTATCATAATAATCATCTATAAAATCATTTATTTCTTTTTTTACCTTGCTTGAAACATCTAACTTGGTTATTTTAGATATATCAACATACTCTAATACCCTAATTAACTTAATCGTTTTATCACTTACAATGTATTCACCATCAACGTGATTTTTACATACAAACCCGCCTTTATAACTAGATATAGTTACAACTTCTTTTTTACCACAGACAACGCATCCATCCAATTTTGGAGCAACGCCTAAAAAAGATAAGTATTTTATTTCTAAAATATTAGTTATTAGCATTGGATCAAAGTTTTCTTCAATTTTTAAAATAGCACTTATAAAAATATCATATATTCTTTTATCATTATTTTGTTTTAACACAAGGTTAGTAAGTTCAGATATGTAATTTAAATAAGATACTTTTTCTATATCTTTTTTTATATTAAATAACGAGTTAATAATATCCGCACTAATTAAAGTAGATAACTTATTTTCTTTATAGCTAATGTTAAACTTAGCATAAGAAAATCTTTCGCTTACGCTTCTTAACGGACTTTTTAGTCTTTTAGCACCTTTAGCAAGTACTCCTATTACACCTTTTTCCTTTGTAATTATGTTAAGTATCTTGCTTGTTTCACTAAAAGATTTCTCATCAATTACAACGCCTTCAACTTCTATCACTTCCAAGGGTATCAATCTTCCCTTCTTTCATTTTTCTGTATTTCATATAATATTCTATCTTTCCTGTTTTTTCAAATAAATGCCAAACGTCATTTATATTCATTTTTAATCACCTTCTATTTATATATTGGTGATAAATTTATTTTTTTATACATCTTTTTATTTGAGAATCCAATCCATGCAATTTTATAAGTGCATCAGTTGACACTCCATATGTTTTTTGAAAATTTTTTTCACTCATAAATAATTTACTATAATTACTTTCATCTAAGCTAAACATTTTTTCTTCTGTTAAATAATTATATCTAGCCTTAGTTTTCTTCATACTTTGCATTAAATACTTTGTATTTTCTATTATAATAAAATCCAAATTTTTCATTCTATAATACTCTATTTTTTCAATAATATTTTCTTCACTAAAACTATATAAAGCAGGAAAATTAATAGTCATCTTTAACACTTCTTGTTTACTATAACCCAAATCTATTAAAAAGTTTATTTTATCCTTTATATTATCTTCACTATAGTTATAAAGTGTTGGAAGAATATTTGTCATTTCTAACACTTCTTCCTTTGTGTAACCAATGCTTATTAAAAAATCTATTTTATCTGTTATGTTTTCTTTGCTTAAACCATACAATGTTGGAAAGGTCTTTGTTATTTTTAATATCTCTTTCTTACTATAACCTAAATTTATCAAAAAGCTTATTTTATCAATTATTTTTTTCTCACTATAACCATACAATTGAGGAAGTGTTTTTGTCATTTTTATTATTTCTTCTTTACTATAACCTAAACTTATTAAAAAATCTATCTTTTTTGTTATGTTCTCTTCAGTATAACTATACAATGCAGGAAGCATTTTTGTAATTTTTATTACTTCTTCTTTGGTATAACCTAAGTCTATTAATAATTTATAATTTGCTTTTATATTTTCTTTTAATGTTTCATCTTTTAAAGTATTTAAAGCATATGAATTTACTATTTCTTCTTCATCAGATTTACTATAACCTAATTCTATTAGCGTTTTTATACTTTCTTTCATTAATATCACCCTATTATATTACATCAAATTCTGTTTCTACTAAATCTATTATTTCTTGTTTACTTAAACCCTCTTTTTCTTTTTATCTAATCTATTATTTGTGGATTTAATCCATACATTCTTATAAGTGCATCAGTTGACACTCCATATGTTTTTTGAAATCTTTTTTCACTCATAAATAATCTACTATAGTTACTTTCATCTAAGCTAAACATTTTTTCTTCTGTTAAATAATTATATCTAGCCTTAGTTTTCTTCATACTTTGCATTAAATACTTTGTATTTTCTATTATAATAAAATCCAAATTTTTCTTTCTATAATACTCTATTTTTTCAATAATATTTTCTTCACTAAAACTATATAAAGCAGGAAAATTAATAGTCATCTTTAACACTTCTTGTTTACTATAACCTAAATCTATTAAAAAGTCTATTTTATTTGTTATGTTATCTTCACTATAACTATATAATGCAGGAAGCATCTTTGTCATCTTTATTACTTCTTTTTTATTATAACCTAAGTTTACTAAAAACTCTATTTTTTTTGTTATGTTTTCTTCACTATAACCATATAACGTAGGAAGCGTCTTTGTCATCTTTATTACTTCGGCTTTAGTGCATCCTAATCCTATTAAAAAGTTTATTTTATTTGTTATGGCCTCTTCACTTAAACCATACAATTGAGGAAGTGATTTTACCATTTTTAACACTCCTTCTTTAGTATAACCTAAGCTTATTAAAAAATTTATTTTGTTTGTTATGTTTTCTTCACTTAAACTATACAACGCAGGAAGTGTCTTTGTCATTTTTATTACTTCATTTTTGGTGTAACCTAAGCTTATTAATAATTTATAATTTCTTTTTATGTTTTCTTTTAACGTTTCATCTTTAAAACCATTTAAAGGATATGAATTTACTATTTCTTCTGCATCAGATTTACTATAACCTAATTCTATCAGCGTTTTTATACTTTCTTTCATTAATATCACCCTATTATATTACATCAAATTCTGTTTCTACTAAATCTATTATTTCTTGTTTACTTAAACCTTCTTTTTCTTTCTTATCAAAAAAATCTATTAATTCAAAATCATCTAAGTTTAATAAATATGGATTTGAATCAAATAACATATCTAAATCTGTAAAACTATAATTATTAAATACTTTAATTAATTTTACAACATCTCCATTATTTCGTATTATAAAATTTGGGTTGCTTATTATTATGTTTCTTATTTCTTTATCATCACAGCCAATCATTTTTAATACTTCTACGTTCTTTTTATAATCTTCATAATCAACTAAATTCTTATTCATTTCAATTATATTATTAATATCTTTTACATCTATTCCTAGTTCTAATAAAAAATCTACCATTTTTATATCTCCTTTTTATTTAATCTTTTATTTTAGGGTCTAAACCATATATTTTTATGAGTGCATCAGTTGACACTCCATATGTTTTTTGAAAGCTTTTTTCACCCATAAATAATCTCCTATAACTACTTTCATCTATAACCATTAACCTAACTTGCGTTAAATAATTATATCTTGCTTTAGTTTTCTTCACTATAACTATATAATGCAGGATGAGTCTTTGTCATTTTTATTACGTCTTCTTTACTGTATCCTAATCCCATTAAAAAGTTTATTTTATTTGTTACGTTTTCTTCACTTAAGCTATACAATGAATGAAGGGTTTTTGTCATTTTTATTACTTCTTCTTTGGTGTAACCAAAGCTTATCATAAACTCTATCTTGTTTGTTATGTTTCCTTCACTTAAACTAAACAATGAGGGAAGTGCTTTTGTCATTTTTATTACTTCTTCTTTACTATAACCTAACTTTATTAAAAAATCTATCCTATTTGTTATGTTTTCTTCACTATAACCATACAGTACTGGAAGTACCTTTGTCATTTTTATTACTTCTTCTTTACTGTAACCTAACTTTATTAAAAAGTTTATCTTATTTGTTATGTTATCTTCACTATAACTATATAATACAGGAAACATCTTTGTCATTTTTATTACTTCTTCGTTGGTATAGCCTAAATTCATTAACAATTTATAATTAGTTTTTATATTTTCTTTTAACGTTTCATCTTTTAAATTAGTTAAAGGATACGCCTTTATTATTTCTTCCGCATCTTTTTTACTATATCCTAATTCTATTAACGTTTTAATACTTTCTGTCATATTCTTACTCCTCATCTATATCATAAAAACCTAGTTCTTTTAAATACTTTTCTTTATCTCTCCAGTTTTTAATTGTTTTAACAAATAACTCTAAGTATACTTTTTTACCAAGCATGTCTTCTATGTCATGCCTTGCTTTTGTTCCTATTTCCTTTAACATTGAACCTTTTTTCCCAATGATAATGCTTTTTAATGAATCTCTTTCAACTATTATTGTAGCATTTATTATTGCTTTGTCTTTTTTCTCATCAAATTTTTCAACTACGCAGGTAATTGCATGAGGAACTTCATCATGAGTAAGTCTTAAAACTTTTTCTCTTATTAATTCCGATACTCTAAATTCTTTTGTAGTATTAGTTAAATCAGAATCTGGAAAATACTTCACTTTATCTGGTAAGTATTCTTTTAACGTTTTAATTAGTTCTTTTAAATTCTTTTCTTTTAAAGCAGATATTGGAATTATTTCTTTAAAATCGTATAAATCTTTATATTTATTAATTAATTCAATTAGTTTTTCATTATTTATTTTATCTACCTTATTTAGTATTAAAAACACTGGTTTATTAGCTTCTTTAATTCTATCTAAAACAAAGTTATCTCCTTTACCAAAAGGCATCGTTACATCTATTAAAAATAAAATTATATCAACATCATCTATTGAAAAATAAGCATCATCATTTAGTCTTTGTCCTAGTTTATCCTTTGGTTTATGAATACCTGGTGTATCAACAAATACTATTTGAGCGTCTTCATCATTATATATTCCTTGTATGTTATTTCTTGTTGTTTGTGCTTTATTTGATGTTATAGCGATTTTATAACCTACTAAAGCATTTATTAAAGTTGACTTACCAGTATTTGGTCTTCCTATTAAACTTACGAATCCTGATCTCATTAATACATCTCCTTAACTTTTTTTATTATAACATATTTTTAGAAAATAAAAAAAATTAGAAAATGATTTCTAATTTATCAAGCCAATAAATTTTGGTAAAAAAACGTATAGTCCTACGCATATCGCGGTAAAAGCAGAAACAACAACAGCTCCTGCTGCAACATCTTTTGCAACCATCGCAAGTGGATGAAACTTCTTCGTGTATAAATCAACGGTTAACTCAATTGCTGAATTAATAAGCTCTGATGTAATTACAAGCGTAACCATACTATATACAAGTAACCATTCATATAACTTAAGCTTAAATATAATACCAAATATAGTAACAACAACAGTTGCGCAAATATGAATTAAAAGATTTTGCTCTCTGTTAAAAAACTCCTTTATCTTCTTCATAAAACCTACCTAAAAAGTGATATTATCTTTGGAACAAACACAACAAGCCACATACCAAAAGCCATCATATCCGCAACAAAGCATGCTGCTGATGCGGTATCTTTTGCAACCTTAGCAAGTGGATGATACTCTTCGGTTACCATGTCAACAACTGCTTCAATAGCCGTGTTAAAAAGTTCAGCAACTAAAATTAATGCTCCCATGACAAGCGTTATAACCCACTGGATTGGAGTTATTTCAAAACCTATTCCACAAGCTATTATTATAGCCATAACGATAATGTGCAAAATAAGGCTTTGTTCATGTAAGTACGCGTATTTTAATCCATCAAAAGAATATTTAAAACTCTTAAAAATTCTTTTTATTCCTAATTTTTTAAAACCTTGTTCCTCTACGTATCTACCACGTGATATTTCTACTTTAACTTTCTTTTTTGATGCCATAGCCCTCTAACAACTCCTTTTGTAATCCAAACATTTTTTCCTCATCTTCTTTTGTCATGTGATCATAACCTAACAAATGAAGAAGTCCATGAACCGCTAAAAAACATATTTCCCTTTTTGTGCTGTGATTATATTCTTTAGCTTGACTCTTTACTTTATCATAAGATATGTATATATCACCTAAAACCCGAACTTCTGGCGTTTCTATCATTTTATTATCTTCTAAAGCAAACGTTATAACGTCCGTTGGTCTATCTATATTACGATATTCTTTATTTATCTTATGAATCGTATTATCGTTTATTATTATAACATTAAACATTACGTTTTTCAAACCTAAGTTTGATGCCGCATAATTTATAAAATCCTTAAGTATTTCAAGTTCTTCAACGTTTTTTTCATATTCGTTTATTACTTCAATATAATTCATGATAATATCCTCCAAAAATTAAATCTAAACGCTAGGTAAACTAAAACAAGTACAAAGGCTAATGAAAGTGCATCTAAAAATATTTCACTTTTCATAAACCTTGGTAACTTATCATATAACTTCCCGCCGAACTTAAAGATTAAATATCCTATTATTCCTCCAAGTACGTTTAGTATAACATCATCTATGTCTGCCGTTCTACCAATTAGGCTTTGTGCAAACTCAATTGCACAAGAAACAATTAAGGAAAGAATTATTGGAATGTATACTTTATTTACCTTAACGTAATAAGTAACAAAAATTCCAAAAGGAACGAATAATAAAACGTTTCCTAATACGTTTCTTATAAATAACTTAGAATCTAAATCATACCTAAATATTTCTCTAAACGGAATAAAGTTATTAGTTCCATAGTTATTATCTTGAAACGTTACTATGTAATATAAAAGAAGAATGTATATTATAAAGCAAAGGGTAAGTAACTCTTTATGAAACACAAACCTTTCTTTATTACACAAAAGATAAGTTATTCTAATTGATATTAATATAACCGCAAATATAAAAAGCATTGGCCATATATTATGAACTGCTTTTAAAAAAATATTAGTAAACATAAATATTACCTCTTTATTCTACTTTGTTATCATCCTTGTTTAACAAACTTTCATCAACGTCTTTATAGGCCGTGATGTCTTCGTTAACTTTAAAAAAAACTTCTACTTCTATTGTACTATCATTCATGGTAAAATTCAAAGCTTTTTTATCTATAATGTATTCACCAGCTTCAAGTTTTTTATTTATTTTGTTTTCTGCTTCTTCAATTGCTTTATTTAAGGCTTCCTCTTCAGTATATTTTTGCTTGTTTACTTTTATTTTTCTTTGCTTTTCTATCCTAATGCTAAATGGAAATATCTTATCTTTTATAAGTGTTTTACTATTTTCTAAATAATTTTTAGAATAGTTTTTAAAAAGTTGAATATCCTTACCTAAAAAATTAAGTATAATATTATTTTTAACTTTACTTTGATATATTATTTCTTCATAATTTAACGGATATGTTACGTTAACTAAATACCAGGTCTCAGCGTATACACGTCCTTCTGCTCTTACCTGTCCTTTTACCGTTTCATCTTTTATAATATCACCTGATATTAGTATTTCCCCTTCGTTTACATAATCATTTTTCTTCTTTAAGATTTCTCCATGACTTGCAGTTATACTAGTTATTATTCCGCTTTTTTTAGCGATTATGTGCCTTGGCTTGGTGCTTTTTTCTTTATCATTTATTTTACGTTCGGTTACCTTTACGTTTAAAATACTGCCTTTTCTTTCTATTTCAAGCCATTCTAAATCATCTTTGTTTTCTTTTACTATTTTATCAAGTATTTTTCTTCTTTTGTTGTATGATGGTATAAAGCGATAATTTGATATATCATTTCTTTTTAATTCATCATAAACCAAGTTCCTTATTTCTTTATTATTATGAATGACATCTATGTTAAATGCCATGTTACTTATTATAATTAAATATATAAGTGATATAATAAACGCTATTACAAGGCTTATGTTTTTTAAGATGAAGTTTTTATACTTTATAAGGCCATACTCTTTTATAACGTAAATGTTATATATGCCTTTTTTGTTTTCTAAAAATAGATAATCTTCATACTTAACCGTTAATTCTAAAACGCCTTTTCTTCTTTTTAAATTTTTATAACTAATTTTATTTATAATGTATAATTTAAAAAACAAATCTGGGTTTTTACCTTCAATACGCAACCTAACATAACTATTTTTCATTGTTTTTAAACTCCATTTTCGTTATGTTTCCTGATATTGTAACATACTCTAAAAACATTTGCTCAATAATAAGGTTATTCCCAGATATTATAACGTCTTTATTCGCACTTGAAATAACTACGCTAGTGCTAGAAAAATGTTTTATTTTATCATAATAATAAAAAGTTACTTTATTATCTTTTATCTTTATTTCGAATTTATTACACTCAGTTAAATCATCTATCATTTGCCTTAACATCACGATATTATCACCAATTTATTCTATGCACAAAAAAACTTACTATGTAAAATAGTAAGTCAAATATTTATTCTGGCAAAGAAAAACTAGGAATCTCTTCTTTCACGCTTAGCAGCTTTACGGCTATTTTTAATAGCTTCTTTCTTAGCGTTTCTTCTTTGTACCCCTGGTTTATCAAAAGCTTGCTTTTTCTTTACTTCTGAAGGGAGACCGCTTTTAGCTACTCTTTGTTTGAACTTTTTAAGCGCACCGTCAACGTTTCCGTTCTTAACCTTAACAGTTATCATTTTTCTTTCCCCCCTCTCCTTTTTTTCTATTAGTAATTATATCACCTAAATTATGTTATTACAATAAGTTTTTTGCCATTTTAAACAAAAAAAGACAGTTTTTTTACAAAAACCGTCCTTATAATTCCATTATTATTCTAATTAAAGTACCAAATATCCTTCCAAGTTGCATAATAAAGTTTATAATATTATTAAATATTATCGCTACAAACGGTAATGATACAATAATTAAAATAGTTTTTAAAATACCCTTTACTTTAATGGACATGCACTATTACCAAAAAGCCTTCTTATGCTACTACCTAAGTATCTACCTACATCCATAAAAGTTGTAAAACCCTTAATTAAAGCATTAACCAAAGTAGCACTTATAGATGCTCCCGCCTTTATCATTTTTAATTCATTTTTATTTAATCTCATTTATTTCTCCTTTCCTATCTACATTTAAATGGTCTAGCAAGACCGTCAAATACGCCTACTAAAAACGTAATACCAGCGATTATTCCAGCAACGGCCCATCCTGTTAGACCTCCTGCTTTTATGCTTTTTAGTTCTTCTTTTTTTAATTTGTTCATTAATCCTCCTTTTTTGTTTTATTAGCATTTTCTAATATAACCACGTTATCAAACATATCTTTATTTGTCATTCTGTGTGATATTAATATTATGGTTTTTAAAGGATAATCTTTTTTTATCGCACATAAAATCTCTTTTTCTAAAGCCTCATCTAACTGACTTGTAGTCTCATCAAATATTATTACGTTTGATTGATTAACCAAGCTTTGTGCGATTATAATAAGCTGTCTTTGTCCTCCAGATATATTTGCGTTTATGTTATCAATCACATAATTATAACTTAAGTTATTTTTTAAAATCATATCATCAATTATTTTCTTAACGTTTTTTCCCAAAGTGTTTTTACTACCCAAATATATGTTTTCATATATGGTTTTATTAAACAGTCTAGCCTTTTGATCAACATATGTTATTTTTCTTCTTAACGAAAAGTCTTCTATATCATTTATATCAACATTATCAATAAATAACATGTTATCCCTTATGCTTAACTGCTTTGTTAGTATTTTAAATAGCGTTGTTTTACCCACTCCAGATTTACCCGAAATAAGAGTAAACGTTCCTTTATCTATTTTTAAATTTATGTTTTTTAAAATTAATTTGTTATCATACTTATAATTTAAATTATTAAAGGTTATACTATTTATACTTCGAATTTGAAAACCTGTTTTTACTTCGTTAATATCATAAATGTCATCTAATCTTTTTTTAGCACTTTTATAATTAGCATAAATTGGCCATATATTATATAAAGTACTTATTTCATCTAAAAGCACCATTTCAATATATATTATAAAAAGCAAATTAACGCTTGTTATGTTAGTGTTTGTAAGTATTATGAAACAAAGAAAATATAGTATTGTAAAAATAATTTTAAAGATAAACTCTTTTTTAATATATATAAAGGAAGTGGTATTGTAATCGTTTATTAAATTTTTATATTTATTTTTTAAATTTTTATTGAAATAATACTCTTTAGATAAATTTTTAACATTTATAATACCGTTTAAAGTATCCGTTATTAAAGACTCTAATTGTTCATTTTTAACTTGTAAATCATAAGTCCTATAATGATACTTTTTATAAAATCTTTTGTTTAATAAAAAGATTAGTAAGAAAACAAAAACATTTACAAAAAACAATTTTACGTTAATAAATAATATCGACAATAAAAACACAAATATAATAATTAAATCTACAAATAATACCTCACTTACATAATAAGCCATTTCTTTTATGAATGACAAATCATTAAATTTTGATGTTAAATTCCCTAAAGCTAAATTAGAATATGCTTTTAAAGGAAGTGATAAAATTCTTCTTATTGTAGGTAAAGTTATTCTTAAGTCAGTTTTCACTTGTAAATCAAGTAGTAATCTTTTTTTAATAAACGTTATAATCTCCTTTAAAAGGCCAAGAACAAACAAGAGAAAAATAAAGGAAAATAAAAGTTTAGTATTTAAATTATTAACAATGAAAGAAAGAACATATGAATATGATACGTTTAATATCGAAAGAAATATAATTAACAAAGTAATAATACCAATAAACTTTTTATCTTTAAGTATGTTTTTAAGTGCGTATTTATTTTCTTTAAAACCAATTATAACCCCAGTAAAAACTTTATTAAAATCTTCTTTCGATAATTTCAAGTTGCCTTTTGCAGGATCCAAAACATAAACGTTTTCTAAAGTTACTTTTATAACAACTACGAAATGCTGCATTTTATTATTTATGGTATGTGCAATAAAAGGAAAAGAAATAGCTTTATTAACGTCAAAATCCTTGTATCCAAAAGCATTAATACCATGTTTTTTAGCTATCCTTATAATTTCGTATGCATTAGCCCCTTCACTATCCATTATCATCTCGTTTTTTACCTCATCTATATCGATGTCTAGGCCATATATTTTAAATATCATAGTAAGGCAAGCTGCTGCACAATCATTAACTGACTTTTGTTTAACAAAATATTTTTCTATTTTTATCACCTCCTCATACTTATAATTAGCCATAACTTTTAAAATTCCCCTAAAAAAATGAAAAAATTTAAAAAATTTATATTTTTAAAAAAACATATAATGGTTATTACATTTATATTGAAACTACTTTGGTTTTTAATTATAATATAAACGTAAGGAAGCAGCTTACTAGTTGTTTTCCAAAAGTTATAATAACAATTGAAGAACAGAGCTAGTATTTACTTTGCTCTGTTCTTCTTACTTTATATAATAATCAAAATGATCATTATATAAAGTAATATGATGATTAGTTTTAGATTAAATTTTATTTCAAATCTAAAACTCATAAGCATCACCTACTTTCTATTTTTATTTTCAAAATAAAAAATAGAAAACAAAGCTAGTACTTTTAACTACTTCCTACCTTTTTATTCTCTATTTATTTCAAAATCCCCTTAAAAATATCAAAAAATCTTTATTTTTTTTTAAAATATGTTATTATAGTTGCAATTAGGAGTTATTTAATATGATTAAAGACATTAAAAAAGTAAATATTTTATATAATCCAGTATCAACTGGTTTTAGCGAGAAGAAACTAAATCAAATTTATGATGTCGTAAAAAATTCAAGTTATAAATTAGACATTTTTAAAAGTAATGAAAAAGGAAGCATAACAAAACTAATAGAAGAATTAGATGATGAAAATACGCTTATTATAACGCTCGGTGGAGATGGTACGGTAAGTGAAGCATATAAAGGTTATAACAATATTGATCAAAAAGGTTTATATTCACACGTTCCAACCGGTACCGCAAATGACATGGCTAAGAACTTAGATGTAAGATATAAGGACGCTGATAAAATAACTCGTGATATATTAAACGGTGAAGTAACATTAATGGACTCATTTAAAGTAAATGATGAAATAGCTTGTTACACATCTGTTTTTGGTTATTTAGCGCACGTACCTTACGTAACACCTTCCATACTAAAAAGATCTTTAAAAAAAGGCGGATACATATTATACGCTAGCAAATACATAATTAAAAAGCCAGTTAAATATAACATAAGTTATGAAACAGATAATATTAAAGGTAACACTGATTGTATATTAGGTGCGGTATCAAACTCAAAGGGATTCGCAGGCATAAATATATATAAAGATGCCATTTTAAACGATGGAAAACTAGAACTTCTTCTAATTAAAGAACCTAGTGCTTCTTTAATTGCAAAAGTAGTACGTGACTATTTAAGAAATGACGTTGATTTAAATAAGTATAAAGACTATTTAATAATGGATAAAACAAGCAATATTAAACTCACCTTTAATGATACTTATCCAGCATTTTCATTTGATAATGACGGTGAAAAATCAAGTATTAAGCCAGACTGGGCAAATAAAGACGTTACCTTTAGCATTGCAAAACCGGTAAAAGTTTTAAAAAGAAAAATAAAATAAAAAAATAAGATCGGATAAAAGCCGATCTTTTTGATTAATATTTATTATATTAACACATATGCGTTCGATTACATACATTAAATTTTTTCAATATATACCATTTCTCTAGTATATAAAAAACCTAGCTATCGCTAGGTTTTAATATCAATAATGGCGTCCTGCAAAGGATTCGAACCTTTGACCCACGGCTTAGAAGGCCGTTGCTCTATCCAGCTGAGCTAGCAGGACAACCTGTTTGTTCTTAAATGAACAAATCAATTATAACTCAAAATTTATAATTATTCAATATTTTTTAACACACTTTTTGTAATTTCGTTACCATCAACGTTAAAAACGACTTCTTTAACATCATAATTATCCCTAACTGATAATGAAATTGAGTATATTACTTCTTCTAATATACTTTTATCATTTGTATCATCAAATAAATATTCATTAAAATTAAGTGTTAATACATCATCTTTTAAATCATAACTAATTAATTTTGTATTATAGTTTAAAAAGCTCATTAAATTTGTTTCATATATATGAGACGACGTTAGTTCATCAATTATTATTTTTATTTTATCACGATTATCATTACTTATTTTAGTTACTGGTACATAATAATAGTCATTATTATTTTTATTAACGTAGTAAATCGTTGTTTTACTAACGTTTTTATAGTTAAATGCATCATAATAAGTATTTACTCCATCTTCCTTTGTTAAAGGCTGAGATATCATCATATTACTATTTGGGTAGGTACTTAGTAAATCACCATCTATTTTTAAATAAACATACTTTACGTTATCAATCGTAGTTAAATTATAAGTAATTAAACTTATAGCTTTTTTTAAAGTATCGTTTTTTAACTCTAATAAATCATTTGATAAATCTACCGTTATGCTATCATTATCCAATTTAACTTCATTTATTTTAGTATCAGAGGGTATAACCGTTCTAAAACCATTAGGTATTTTACTTTCGTATTTGCCATCAATAATTAATAATTCCATTAGATTTCTAGCATAATCTTCATCATCATTGCCAAAAATTGCTGCCTTAGTTCTTGCAACGTATCCATCTTTATCAATTAAATAAACTTCGTTTAAAGACACCGTATTACTAACGGTATAGGTATTTTCATCTTCTAAAGAATACTCTTTAGATGCTGGAAATAATAGTAATAGTAAAAAAAGTAAAAGCATTCCTGTAGTTCTGAAAATTCTGTTATAAGCAAATTTTCTTAGCATAATAAATCCTCCATTTAATGATATGAAAAAATCGCATTAAATATGCGATTTTATAATTTAATCTCATTTAATTTTATAAGTTCAATTACAGCGCATGCTCTTCCTTTTACTCCAAGTTTTTGCATAACATTAGATATGTGATTTCTAACCGTTTTTTCACTTATTCCTAATTGATCTGCTATTTCTTTTGTGGTTTTATTAGTTATTAATAAATCAAAAATTTCTTTTTCTCTTTTAGTTAGTACCCGTTTTCCCATGATTTCCCCACTTTCTTATAAATAAGAGGTCTTTTAATATTTTTTCTATATTATTTTATGAGAAAACATTAAAAAGGTACTTAATTTTGGAACTTTACCGAAACATACATTTTAGTATCATACTCTTCATTTATTAATCTCATTATGCTGTTCGCTAGAGAATAATCATGATCTTTCTTTTTTACCGTAACGTTTATGTTTGTTCCATCAATTTTTATAAAACTATCGAGTTTTAAATTATCTTTTAATATTTTTTCTAACTTTTCTTCTTGTGCTTTTATTTCGTCAATTTGCTTTAATCCGTCATAAGCATTATTTTTCTCTTCGGTTGAAGTATCTTTATTTGTTAATATTTCATTATATTCTGCAGCTAACGCTTGCCTTTCTTCATCTAGTTCAACTTGAAGTGCCGTTAATACGTCCGTTTCACTAACCGTTTCAGTTGTTTTACTTGCTTTGGTAGTTGTGGTAGTATCTGTTGTTTTTGATGCCGTAACAGAAAGAAGATCACTTGGCATGGTAATGTAATACACGCTTAATACTAATATCAAACTAAATAATGTTAAAAACCATATTTTTTGTTTATTAATCATATTATCCTCCAAATCTTTCTACTTAACTATATGATAATATGTTAATTTAATTACAAAAAAAGAATCTTTTTTTAAGATTCTTCACTTTTTAAAACAGCATTTGCAAATGGCATTATGTCATTTATCTTTTTATCTAGTTCTTTTTGTTTTTCATCTAATTCCTTTTCTTTTTCATCTAATTCTTTTTCAAAAGCATCCAATTCTTCTTTCTTTTGCTTAGAGCTTTTAATTAGATCATTAACAAAGGCCTCATCTTCTTTTAATTTGTTTGTTTCTTCTTCGTATTTAGCTTTTCTTTGATCTATTTGATCTAATCTTTTAGTAAATCTATTTATCATTTCTTCAACTATTTCTCTTGCATCAAATTCAGCATCTAAGTTATTTTTTTCATCTTTTACTTCAATTGGTTCAACACTAACGTATGAATCATCTTTTTTTGGTGTTTCTTCTGGAGTAGCTACAATCGGTGATTTAGCTATTTTAAGTATTTCCTCAACATCATAAGTTTTTTTAGGTTTTTCTTCGGTTTGAGGTTCTTTTACTTCTTCTAAGGTTGGCAAATTAACATCCATTGGTTTTATTTCTTCTTTATTAAATTCAGGTTCTATTTCTGGAATAGATGGAATCGGTGGTATATCAGGAATTACCGGTATGTCAATGCCTTTATTTTCCTCTTGTTTAGAATCAAGATCTTCAGTATTAGCAAAAGGAATATCATTTTGTGGAACCGGATTTATTTCAGGAATAAATGGTTTAAAATCATTTGTATCCTGATTTAAATTTTCATTAACTTCATCATCTATACCATCGGTAACTTCTAATGCACTAGATACTTCATTTACAAAGTTATTTAAATACAAAGTACTAATCTTAGTTAATAAACTACTAATTAAAGCGTATATTTCAGCCTTATAGCCATTTACTATGTTATTTAATCGATCATTATCTACGTTTACGTTTGAAACTAAGTTTGAAATAAAACCATTAACCGTGTTTTCTATTTCTTCGTTAGATCCGGATTCATCGGTAAAAGGAACCCTTTTTATTTTAACTATTTCTAAATACTTATCATTTAATAAAGAACTCAAGTTTTTATTAAACTTTTCTTTTTCTTCTTTAGTATTTACGTTTTCGTTTTCTAATTTATCATTTATTTTTTCTATAAATTGTTCATTTACGGTCTCTACACTTCTTAAATCTTTTATTACGTATTGTTCTACTATTCTTGCGATAGGATTAACTAAAGAGTCTTTAGCTAAATTAATCGCATTAGAAAAATCTACCATGTAACCAGAAAGCGTTACAACATCACCTATTAAAGTAGTAGTTTTTTCATCAATCTTATTATTTAGCGAACGAAGTTCCGTTCTGTATTCGTTATTGTTTTCACTTATTTTATCTAATACACTACTTAATAATTTACTCATTAGTATTACCTCCCTCGTTAGAATCCTTAATTTTATTTAAACCTTTTATAAGAGGTTTCATGTTAAGGAAGATAACTTCCGTCTCTGATAATTTAGAATTAAGTTCTAATTCTTTATTTTCTAATTGGACTTTTCTTTGAGATAAGGTATTTTCTCTTTCTATATTAGCCTCAATGTTTTTATTAGTTGCAGCAAGTTTTTCATCAACTTCTTTTTTATTTTGTTCTAACTTACTTTCTAACCTAGATAATTTTTCTTCCTCGGTATTAAGGCTTAATATCATCTTATTAAATAAAGTCATATCATCATATTTTTCAAATTTATTTACTTCTTTTGCTTCATTTTCCTCACTTATATTATTAAGTGCATCATTTTCTAAAGCTAGGCTCTCAAGCATAACATCATCCCCTTTTTCTTCTTTACTTTCTTCATTTAATTCACTTATTAAAATATTTTCATATTTTAAATCAGCATCATCTATCATTTTCTTTAAATCATCTTCTAGATTCTTTTTTAAATTATCTACCAAACTAACAACAGAGCCTGATAAAAACTTATTTTCACTTATTAAACTAACAATGTTACGATCTACGTATAATCTTAAATTATTTATAATTTCGTCTAAATTTAAGTCCTCAGTCATGTTTAACTGATTAGAACTTTTGTTGTTTTCTAACTCTTTTATGTAAGTGTTTTTAATTTTATCAAGTGTTATCTTACCATTTATGTTATCTTCTATAAAAGTATCATTGGTAATTTGAAGTGCTAAAGAATCTATAAATAACTTTCTTTTGATTTTCTTTATAATTGGTGTTTTTATTTCATTTTTAACTGATTCTCTTAACTTTTCCTCAGTAAAATCACCTACGTTTCCTATCATACTAATCATTTCTTCACAAAAACGATATATTCTAGTATCAATTATCTCATTTAAGGTTTTAGATATGATTTCGTCATTTAAGGTACTACATTTTAATAAAACGCTATTTTTAATTCTTTCAATCGTTCCTATCACAACTAACCTCCTTTTTCTAACCCCTTAATAACATGAAGATAAACATTACCCTCATATTATAACTATAAACATTCTAACACAAAAAAAGATAAATTTAAACAATAAATTTATCTTTTATTAGATTTTTGGCTTGTTTTTTTAAATTTAAAGTTGTAAATAAGAAACAATCCTAGAGAAATACCCGTTATTATTACTCCTAATGTCATCCCTTTTGGATAATATACTAATTTTATGTTATGCTTTCCTTCATCTATGTCAAATGCTAAATATGCATCCATAACTTTTTTTGTTTTTACCTTTTTATCATCTACGTATACCGTCCATCCATCATCATAAGAAATCGTGGTAAACATTAATTTATCATCATTAACATTTACATCTCCTTCTATTAAAGTATCGCTATATCTTTTAACGTTTAACGCTTCATCTTTTATTTCATCATAAAATTCTTTAAACTTAGAATCATCTAAATAATACGCGTAAAATATAACGTTACCATTATCAGAACTTTGCAAAGAAATCGTAATAGATAAATTATCATCGTATATCCTACCAGTATCAAATACGAAGTACTCATCAGAAGTTAAAGAATAATAAGAACCATTTACGGTAAAACTGCTAACGTTTTCACCGCCGATGTATAAATATAAATTCTTTTGATATACATTATCTATGTTAAAGGTAAATTCATTTGTTTTTCCTGTTAACTCGTAATTAAAAGTACCATTTGAATTATTATAAAAATCATCTTCTGTTATTTTTGCACCAGTAACACTTGTAACTTGGGCCTTATTAAATATGTCTTTTACGTTTGTTGATAAGGTTACAAAATTGCTTTGATTTAAAAACGGATTATAACTGACTAAAGATAAATCTTCTAATTTATTATTTACTGCATACATAATTGATGATGAATAGTTATAACCTACTAAAGCATGATTATCTTTTACATCTATTGGAACGTAATAATCATTTTCAATGTAATTTCCTAATAAGTATTTTACGTTAAACATCGTGTTATAAACTGGTGTCTGATAATACTTATAATAATAACTATTTATGTTATTACCTGCTAATCCAAGATTTCTTTGTGCTTTAGCAGTATCTTCATACGCCATTGAAGAAAACACAGAAATACCATGATAATCATACCAAGCTCCGTCATTTAAGGTTAAATAATCTGTTTTTTCAATTCTGTATAAACCATTATCGTCTTTTTTTATTTCTTTGATCAAATCTATGTAAGGTTTTTTATCTTGCATAAACGTTTTTATATCATGATCAATACTCCAGTTTGAATTAATACCAAAAATCACTTCAAATGAAACGGCAAGCGTTAAAATAACGCATAAAACAATTTTATTAGACCTATTCTTTAATAAAACAAATATTATAAAATATAAAGCTAAAAGAACTATACAAGTAATTATTTTAGCATCATTTAAATTTTCAAAATTCAATTTAGATGCTAATAAAATGATTAGCGCGATTATACCAAATGATATACATATTTTAAATAACGATACTTCCTTTAATTTGATAAAAGAATAATACGCAATAACTATTAACACAAAAGTATATATAAAAGAATATCGCCATGGCAAATCATTTGGAACGTGAAATGCATGCCAAATAAAATCAAAGGTTGTTATGTTAAATGAAAAGAAGAAAAATAAAATAGCGATAACTGATAATATTTTAAATCTTATATTAACGTTTTTATTTAAGAACAATAAAACTATTAAAACAAGCGATATTAATCCAGGATATACGTTTGGAAGCGGTAATATATCACTTGCAAAAACCGTTCTTGAAACGCCTGTTATATGATTAAATATAAAGTCCGTAATGGAAAACGATGATGATGCCAAAGGAAACAAATCCCCCGTTGCACTAATTGATGACATCGAGTAAAAAAGTGGAAGAAGGATAAACGCTACCAATGCTCCTGCTGCAAGCGAAGATATAAAAAACATTAAGAACTTTTTTACTACGTTTTTTAATTTAAAGTTGTTTTTATACCAGAATAATCCAAGGAAGTATATAACACTAAAGATGCATATCATATAACCAATAAAATAGTTTGCAAAAAGCATAACAGCAAGACTAATAATATAAGTATTTGGTTTTTCTTCTTCAATTATTTTATTTATACCAAGCATTATAATTGGTAAGAACACCATTCCATCAAGCCACATTATGTTCCAGTAATAAGCACAGAAATAGCCCGATAAAGCGTATAACAAGCCAAATATCATGGTAATAAAGTTATTTTTCTTAAAAGTTTTATTTAAGTAATGCTGCATGGTAATTGATGCAAAAATAACTTTTAAACCAATTATTATAGAAAAAGCCATTACGATGTTTTCTTTTTTAAACAAAAACAAAATAATGTTAAAAGGACTAGATAAATAATTTGCAAAATTTTTATAAAAAGGCATACCTCCTGCCGTATTAAATGAATATAAAAGTGATTCACCAGATTTTATCCTATCATATAACTCATTAAGCAAAGGTCCATATTGATGGTAAAAATCAACGTCTAGCATTGAGTTGTTTCCAAATGGTGCGATTTTTTGAAGAGTGTATATTATACTTACAACAACGCTTGATAATAAAAAAGTAAGTAAAAGCCATTTGTTATTTTTTATAAAACGCATAATTTTATCTTTCAATGTTATCACCATGTAAATGATAACATAAATATGAATTTATAATCAACTAAAAAATTTTACTCTAGTGAGTTTTTTATATCTATTTGTTTATTTTTTTCATAAATTGATAATTTGCCAGTTACGTTATCTACCGTTGCTAGTAATATATCATCTAAGCGTTCTTTTCCAATTACTTTTAACTGCTTTAAAAGCCAGTTTTCATCTTTTTTAATAACTTCTAAATTCTTATGCATTATTTTACCATCTATTATAACGTTAGCTTGTAAACCTTCTTTTTTATATGTTAATTTAGCATCTTTTATAGTTACCGGGTTTTCCTCTTCATTTAAAAGAAAACTTACCTTTCCGTTAGCTTCCATTATCGCATACTTTATTTTTCCAATGTCAAAGTATCCTGCAATCCTTGCCGTTTCTAAAAAATCATTAATGTCCATTTTAAGCCTTTTTAAGTTTTTGTAAACAAATTTACCGTTCTCGATTATAATGGTTGGACTACCTAAGAAAAAACGTCTTAAAAAAATACTTTTCATAGTAAGGTATGCAACAATAGCAGCTACTAGTCCAAATATTAAAACCGCAACCAAGCCATTTGCAATTTGATAATCTAAATTCATTGATATTTCAGCCGCAAAATTACCAATTGAAATACTTATTACATAATCAAATAAACTAAGTTCTGACACTTGTTTTTTACCTATTAACTTAGTTATAAAAAATAAAAGAATAAGAGATGTAATCGCTCTTATAGAAACATCTAAAACCTCATTAAAATTAGTATTTAGTATTTCGTTAATCATATTATTCACCATTTATAATTTTTCACAAAAATAAAATTAATATACAAAAAAGAACCTTTTATTAGGTTCTTTAATTTTTTATAGTTACTTTTGAACAAATACTAAATCAAATCTATCTGTAGTAGTTAGTGTCTTACTTGATATGTAACTTGATTCTGGTTTTATTGCAAGCACTAATTTACAATGCTTTGTTGTTCCTTTTTCTATTACGTCTCCTTTAGATAACATATCTTCTGTATCAACATCATAAATTGCATAATCTAAATCACTAGTAAATATAACAAGATCACCAGAGCTTATATCTCCTGAATTATCAAAATCATATTTATCTAAGCATCCATTTGAATCATTACCTGATGTCACACCATTACATTTAGAATATCCTTCATAAAATAATGAATTCTTTAAATCAGTGTCTAAAATAGCATCTATTGTGCCTGCATTTACTATATCAAAATAATACGTTACCGAATCTCCTGGTTTTGTAACTGACATGTTTACGTTATCTATAGTTGTTGCATCTAGTGTTGGTTCTGAGTTAGATTTTCCTGTACCCGTTATGTCTGGCCCTGTTAAATTTGCAAAATGAACGTCCCATGTTGCCGTATTAACGTTTGCTGTTCCATTTATTGTTAAAGTCTGTGAAAGTGCTGCAAAGGCAACCGTAAGACCAAGCACTGCAACTACTAAAGCTACAACGGCAATACTTTTTATTTTTCTTTGTTTTTCCATTTATTACCACCTCATTTTTTATTTATCTACACATTTTAAATTATCTTTAATTGATTTAAAACATACTTTTATATTATCATAAGATTCTGCATCAAATGATATATTAGAACGATTTTTATATATTTCTTTATATGAATTATCATTTGTTTTATATTTAACATACGTTACATTGCCACCGCAATTAACTTTTGTTTTATTTATTTTACATAAATTAACATCGTTATTATACACGTTATATAAACTTGCACTACTAAATTCCAAATCAAGTTTTATTGTATTAAAACCAAGTATAAATATAATAACTAAAACTACAATTATAAATAAGCATACAAATAAAGATTCCTTTATTGTTTTTTTATCTGCAAGTCGTGGGCGTCCAACTTTATTTGGTTTTTCTTTTTTCATTATTGACTCCTACCTTTTTCGATAACACTATTTTTTGTTATGGTATTTACTTTATTTGTTCCGTCTATCGTATATGATACATTAAAGTAAATTACCCTTGTAACATCGCTTTCTTCAAATATAATTGTATCTGCAAGGCTACTTGGATCAAGTCCAATATAACTTCCATTACCTATTTTATATGCTATTTCATTAACGCTTGCGTTTTTACACGTTATATCATATTTTGCCGAATTAGAATTAACTTCTTTAATATCCAAAAAGCAACTGCCGGTTGGTGCTTTAGTAGTTTTCTTTTGAACCTTTATCGTTTTCGTAGAATAATCTGTTATTTTACTATTGTTAGGATAATAAACTATCTTAAAGGTAATATCTTTTTTTAATTGCTCATCAGAGAACTTAACTTCATCACTTGATTTTTTTGTTAAAAGTTTCTCATAGCTACCATCTGCTATTTTATACTGAATTTCCTTTATAGTTGCGTTTTTACAATTGGTAACATAAGATACCCCTGAACTTGTTTTTGAAAGCGATGTAAACGAACAATACCCTTCCGCATTTTTAATTACGGTTATGTTAAACGTAGCTGATAAATTGCTTCCATCGGTTGTTGTTGCAACAATCTTAGCCTCCCCTTGTTTTAAACCAACTACTTTACCATCTTTATCTACTGATGCAATACTAGGATTTAAACTTTCATACTCAATTTCTTTATTTGACGCATTAGCAGGTAAAACGGTTAAATATACTTTTCTTGCGGTATCTACTTTTAAAGTGATGTTTTTTGTTAAGGGATTAATTTCCTCTACTAACACTTGTTCTTTAGGTTCATTATTTGTGATGGAAGCTTTTAAATTTAAGCTTCTAAAGCCGAATAACGTTCCATAACCAAATATTAAAAGTAATATTACAAACATAAATGAAAAACTAGCAATAATTAAGGATCTTTTTTTGGTTTTACTATCTGCAAGACGTGGACGTCCTACCTTAGGTTTTTCATCTTCTTCAAAGCCTAAATATTCAATTATGTCTTTTTTTATTTTTTTCATAAACACCACATCCATTATTACTATTATCTATTTAAATCTTATCATTAAAAATATTCCCGGTAAATAAAAATATATACAAAGTGTAAAGTATTTTTACATTTTAAAAGTAGGTTTTAAAAACCTACTTTTTATGATATAAAATCTATTAAAACCGGACCTAATATAATAAGAAGTATAAGTGGTATGAAAAATAAAACCGAGAAAATACTTATTTTATTTGGTATTTTATTAATTTCTTCTTTTATGTCCATTACTTGCTTATCCTTTAAAAAATCAAGTTGGTTATACATGGTTTCTATTATGCTATTACCAAACAAATTAGATTGTTCCATGTTTAATATTATGTTGTTAACCGTTATACTAGGAATTCTTGAACTCATTAAAGATAATGCCTCAGTAAGAGATTTACCAAAGTTTACTTGTTTCAAGGTTTCCTTAAACTCGGATGATATTTCAGAATCAATGTATTTACATGCCATTTTAATAGCGTTTTCTAAATTTCTTCCTGACTCCAAAGCAAGCGTTAAAACCTCAAAGTAATAATAAGCCTCCGTATCTAGTTTTCTTTCTCTTTTTTTAAGAGGTCTATCAATCATTAAATATCCTACTAATAAATACCATAAAACCGTTATAATAGGCGCTAAAAGGGCACCATAATCCATAAATATAAATATAACAACAAATACAATTAATGAAGTATAAAGTCTAAAATTCATAAAGTATTCACATGAAAATTTTTTAGAAACACCAAACTGATTTATTTTATCTTCTACTTTTTTTATGTCTTTTTGTCTATATATACGATTAATAAATGACTTTTTTTCTTTCATTAGTTAAACCTCACTCTCATTATCTTATTTACAATAAATGCATATAATCCATAAATAAGAATTATTATGAATAGTAATACGTTACCTAAACTCGTATTAATAAGTGGCATAAAATAGCTTGGGTTTAACATCATTATTATCGCAACAAAGATAAATGGCATAATAAGTAGGATTTTACTTATCATGTTAGCAGAAGACGTTAAAGACTTCATTTCTTGCTTTAGTTTTCTTTTGTTAAATAACATTTTTTCAATTGATGAGAAAACCTTTATTATGTTTCCACCGGTCTTATTAAGAATTGATAAAGACGAAGTAATATAACTTACCTCTTCTGATTCAACACGTTTTGAAAATCTTTCAAAAACAACGTCCAAAGAAAGGCCATAACTTATCTCTAGGTGCATTTTTTTAAATTCTTGGCTTATTGGTCCTTTAAGTTCATGAGCAACTATCTCTATTGCTTGCATCGTGCTTCTTCCTGACCTAAAAGCATTATTCATGATAATAATAGCGTTTAAAAGATCTTGCTCTATTTTTCTTTTTTTCATGATATCATAAATCTTAAAGTATATATCTATTACAAAGAAACCTAATAAAAATGATACTATAATATCAATAAAACTTGGGAATACACCTTCTATTATTCTTGCAAAAAAGATGATAAATACAAATACAAAAGCGATAAAAAATTTGTTCGTTACGTAATCCATTACACAAGTATTCTTGTCGTTTTCATAAGTTATATACTTATTGTACCTAAGTGAATACTTGCTTAAAACAGCGGATTTTTTAAGTAACCTTGTTACTTTTGCAACTAATTTTAAGTACTTATTATAAATATAATCAAAAAGTGATACCGTATCATCTTTTATAGAATCAATACTATATTTAGATATTCTTCGCTCTAGCTTTAAACTATTATTATAAATAATAAGATAGAAAATTATAAAAGCAAGAATAACCATTATAATAGTTTGAATTATAAATACATTCATTTTATCACCCACTTACTTTTTAAAATTAAATATATCATCTAAGTCAGTAATACCTTTACTTCTTATCTTTTTAAGAACCATTGGTACTCTTTTTCTTAAATCAAAAGCGCCATCTACTTCTCCAGTATCAGTAAGTCCTGTTTGCTTAAAGCTAAATATTTCCTCTAGTTTTATAACATCATCATTAAATCCGTCTACCTCACAAATACTAGTTACTTTTCTTCTTCCATCAGATAAACGAGATACGTTGACAACTAAGTCAATTGCGTTTTCAATATATTCACGAATTGCTTTGACAGGTATTTCCATACCCGCCATTAAAACCATCGTCTCAAGTCTGTTTAAAGCATCAAGAGGGCCATTTGCGTGCATCGTTGTAAGTGATCCATCATGACCAGTGTTCATTGCTTGAAGCATATCAAAAGCTTCTTTACCACGAACCTCACCTACGATTATTCTATCAGGTCTCATACGAAGTGAGTTAATAACTAAATCACGAATGGTAACCTCTCCTGTTCCTTCATAGTTAGTAAGTCTTGTTTCCAAACCTATTACGTGTGATTGGTGAAGTCGTAACTCAGCCGCATCCTCAATTGTTATGATACGCTCGTGATCACCAATAAAAGATGATAATGCGTTTAAAAGCGTTGTTTTACCTGCACCAGTACCACCGCATATGATGATGTTTAATTTAGCTTTTACGGCCGCGTCTAAAAAACGTGCCATGTAAGGCGTCATTGCACCAGTTCTTAAAAAATCATCAACGGTTTCCATATCACGTCTAAACTTTCTTATTGTAACAACCGGTCCCTTTAAAGATAAAGGAGGAATTACCGCGTTTAATCTTGAGCCATCTTCCAATCTTGCATCTACCATTGGATTTGCCGTATCAATTGTTCTACCTAGTGGCTGCACTATTTTTTGAATGGTTCTTATGATGTGTTCATCATTTATAAATGATACAGAATCATCCTTACTTATTTGTCCGTCTATTTCAACGTAAACTTCGTTTTTACCATTAACCATGATTTCCGTAATGTTAGGATCCTCTAAAAGCTCGGTAATAGGTCCATTACCGTTTATTTCATTATCAATTAAGTTAAAGATATGACTACGCTCTAAGTTAGTTAAATCATAACCTAAAAGAGCTTTATCAATCTCGTCATTAATATATTCATGAAGAAGCTTATCGTTAGGTATTTTATCATCTATTAAGTTAGAAATAATGGTGTTTCTTAAATTATCCAAAAGTTCTTTATCTTTAAATATATCATAATCTGCAACTGGCTTTGTTTGTACTTTTTGTTCTTTAACATCAAAAGCATTTAATAAATTACTTTTCTTCATCTTTTTTTACCTCCACTTTTTTTGGATTAGATTCAAGTAGTGCATTCGCAAGCTTAGTAAGCTTCATGATATCACCTTTCTTGGATGACCTTATTTTTTTATTAAGAGTTAATATTTCTCCATCAATTACGTATTTATCAATGTCTTTTATGTAAAACGATTTATCTATTGTATAATCAATGTTATGTTTTATAATGTTTTTAATATCAAAAAGCGAAAAATAATCCTTACCAGTATCCTTAGATGAATTAAACACTACTTTATAATTATTAACTTCCGTATCTTTAAATATTGAAATCATGCTTCTTGCGTTTTTTAAGTCAACCGGATCATTAGTTACCAAAAACAAAGTATTATCACTCTTATCTAAAGCCATTAACAAAACAGGCGTTATATAATGAGAAGAATCAATTAAAATAACATCATATTTATACATTGCTGATGAAATAACTAAATTAATGTATTTAGAATCTATTTTAAGCGCGTTTCTAGGATCTTTAGGTGCTGATAAAACGTCTATTTTATCGTTATATTTACAAACGTAATTATCAATCTCATCAAAACGATTGTTAGATATATCATCAACCACGTTATATATTGTTTTTTCGTTGTTAACGTTTAAGCTAACGGCAACGCCTCCACTATTTAAATCAAGATCCATAATAAGTACTTTTTTATCCATTAAACTATATATTCCTGCTAAATTTAAAGTCGTTGTTGTTTTACCTGCACCACCTTTACAAGAAAATACAGTTATTACTTTTGCTGCAACACTTTTCATAATTAAACACCCTTTTCTATTATTTTTTTATCATCTTTTATATAACCAGTAAATTCACTTTTTTCTTTATATATTTCTTTTCCAATAATACTTCCAAAAAAACCTTTAGTTGCCTTTGTAATGCTAACTTCTATTTTACTTTCTTCTTCGTTTATGTTAATTGTATAACTATCTATTTCACTATCGTTTTGATAAATTAAATCAACCATGTTGTTATAAGGTTCGTCAGCTAAATGATCAAGTCCGTAAGAAGTTACAATTTCCGCTATGTTATCTAGCTTTCTTGCATTATACCTTGCAAATGATAAATCCACGACAAACGCTCCTACCATTATAAAAACCGGAACAAAAATAACGAATATCGCAAGCGCCTGGCCTTTGCTACCCAACCTACTCATTTCTTATCACCCGGCTAACCTCAACGTTAAAAACATCTTTTAATATGTATGAAAAACCAGGAGTAATAGGCTTTATTTCTTTAGAAGTTTTAACATCTACGTATTCACCTTTTATTTCTATGTTTAAATTAGCACCATTTAAATCAAGTTCTCTTTCAATGTCTTCTTTTGTTTTACCCGACTCTAAAAGAATCGTTGCATCCTGTGTAATACTTTCCAAATCACTTCTTAAGGATATTACCCTAGCAAAATCAATAACACAAAACATAAGTATTAAAGTAACTGGAAGTATTATGATAAATTCAACTAATGCTTGGCCCTTTTCGTTTTTCACCGTCTATCACCAACCCTATTATCAATGTTAATTATAACAAAATAAGACACATATTACAATCTAAAAAAATAGAAAATAAACATCTACTTTCTATTTTTGAATATTGTATAACCAACAAGACCAACTATAACAACAAGCATACCAATGATTAAAACTCCATTATTATTGCCACCGGATGCTTCTTTTACAACGGATAACGTTAAAAAGTAATCAGAACAATGATTTATTTCAAATGATGCGTAACCGTTTTGAACCATTATGTTGTTTTGAATTGTTTCAATTTCATTTGCACTCTCATTATAATAGTATAAGTTAAGTCTTTGACCATCTTCAAAGTTTTTAACTGGAACCTTTACGGTTGCTTTTCCAGGTAAATCGCCATGATAATTAAATGATACAAACTCCTTTTTAACATTATTAGAAATCAAGTTATTTATCTTATCTTTGTTAGGACTTTTAAACTTGATTGTCATGTCAAATTCCAAGTCACTTTTATTGTATTCATTTTTATCAAAGCTCCAAGAATACAAAAACTCTCCGTTTCTATCTTGAATAAACATAACCTTATCTTTTGTTTCAGTCTTTATTAATTTATCTGAGGCACTAATACTGCTTATGCCAGCAAAAGAAAGGACTACTGCTAAGAAAATAACAAATATTTTTTTCATACGCGTGCCTCCTTTTTTGTTACATAACTATAAAATACGTTATTATATTACTGATTGATATAACAAGTATTGATGCCGTAAGATTATTAGTTTTCCAATAATAATTTGATAACACAAGCATAATAAAGAAATAACACAAAGAAGATAAAATATTATTTAACGTAAAACTTGTGTATGCAACATTAAAGAAGAAATAAAATAAAGCAGAAAAAATTATGAATAACCATTTTTTATCAATAACCTCTTTAATTGTCTTTCTAAAAACTATACCTTCAACAATTGGATAATATATAGCTGTTAATAAAAACAATATTATTGGTGAACTTTTATACATAGTTCTTAATGAATAATCATTTTCTGAAGTTTCTCTTATATCAAATATTAAAGCTAAAAGTAAATTAGTTACAATCGTAATTGCAAATATTATCAAAACATTTAATAAGATACTTTTTACATATTTCCACTTATTTTTATTAAAATCTTTAAAATCATTTACAAAACTTTTACGATAAATAAATATAATTGCTATTGCAAAGATAATTGATATAATAGCATTTGCTAAATTAGTATTTAAAAACATTGATGATAAATATGGCAACACAAAATACAATATTATAATTAATACCGCAATAACTGAATTTTTTGTTTGAACATTTTTCATACCTTACCTCTTTTCTACAATTATATTTTAACAAACATATCATTTAATTTCAACAAAAAGAACAAAAGCAAAATTAAAAATTTTGCGCATTGGTCGTCACCGATCAAGCATTCCTGCTTCATAGACTAAGTATTCTTACTTCTCAGGCAGGCTTAAATTCCGATGGTCGCCACCGTACTTATATTTTTGCATTTATAACTTCTTTATTTATTTTTTTTATTATATCAATACCTCTTTCA
>DVMT01000052.1 GCA_018714855.1 Candidatus Aphodocola excrementigallinarum | reverse complement strand
TTGCCTTACTTATAATATCTACTAAAAGGCTATATGCATCATATATTTCTCCATCAAAGAATAATTTGTTTTTCAAATCTTCTTTCCTATCAAACTTATTAAAAATCTTATTTATCTTGTCTTCATGATCTATAAGTGCATTTTTAATATAACTTGTATCATTTTCTATTTCTATTACCCTTTTAAAAATATCTTTATTTTTATTTATAAACCTTCTCATATAAACAAATGCATTTATTATGTTTACACTTACCTTCGCAGCATTCTTTGTCCTTAAAACACTTGATAACATTGCAACACCTTGCTCGGTAAATACATAAGGCAAATATTTTAAATTATATCCCCTATTGTCACCTGATTTGTTCAAGGTCCCAATTTGGGACCTTGAAGATATAATAATATATTCATATTCTTCTTTAGTTAACTGAAAATAAAAATTACTAGGAAATCTTTCTATGTTTCTTTTTACTGCCTGATTTATTGTTTTTGTCCCATTTGTACAACCATACAAAAATGCCAAGTCACTATCAAGCATAACTTCCACGCCGCGCACCTCATATATCAAATTTTTTATATCTATGTTTTCTTTCAACTCGTTCATTTAATCCTCCTTACATCTTATAATTCTCCGTTTATTTTAAAATTCCACTAAAAAATATAAAAAAAGTAAGAAAAATCAAATTTATTTTCTTACTTTTTATTTCTACTATAATTAAATAAATACTGCAATGCTATCGCACTATACTTTCCGTAAGTTTTAACAGCAAACTCTCTTATTTTCTTTTCGCCTTCTATTTTATAGTCATTTTTCATTATTTTCTTAACCCAAGTATCAATTGGAAACACATCATATTTTTGGTATGCAAACAAAAGTATACAAGAAGCAACTTTTGGTCCGATTCCGTTATTTTCCATTAACTTGTTTAACGAATCCGTCGTATCAAGTGTATAAAATTCATCTAAATTAACATCACCATTATTTAACTTATCAACCATTTGTTTTAAATATTTATCTCTAAAACCAACCTTACATGCTCTATAATCACTTTCACTTAAGTCTTTTAAATCATTAAATGTTGGAAAAAGATAGTATTCTTTATTATTAAAAGTAACTTTTTTACCATATTTTTCCGCAATATTATTAAGTGCCGCTGATATTTGGGGAACACCATTATTCGCTGATATTATGTATTCCATAACCGTTTCAAAAGGGTCTTGCTTTATCATGGTAAGTCCTTTTGAAAAATTAATTGCATCCTTTAACTTAACATCATTTTTTATTAAAAAATCATCCATCTTTTCATAATTATTATCTAAATCAAAATAATTTCTTACTACTTTTTCTAAATCAGTTTCATCATTAGAAGATACATATAAAGCATTATCTTTTTGATATATGTTAATTACACGATCTTTTAGAATAACGTCAAAACTACCATCATTTAAAGGAAAAAACCTAAATATTTGTCCACATATTACCGTATCATATAATTTAAATGGTTTTTTTAATTTTACTTTTATCATTACTACCATACTCCTTATTCATAAACAAACTTGATATCAAAAGGATTATGCATCCTAATATCATACTTGCTAAAACATCAGTAAAAAAGTGAGCTCCAAAGTATATCCTACTTAATCCTGTTAAAACAATTATAAGTGAACATATAATAATAAGTGGTTTTTTAAACTTGTTATTTACTTTTTTATTAATTATTAAAATAAGTGTTCCATAAAGTAACATAGCAGATATAGTGTGACCTGATGGATAACTAAAGCCACCTTGCACAATCCATTTCCATGCTGGTCTTGCTCTTTTAAAAAGTTCTTTTAACACTTTGACTATTATGGTACCAGCAAGCATGTTTAGAATAAGATATTTAACACTGAAATAATATTTTTTTAATAAAAAATATACACAAAAAATAAAAAGTAAAGATATAATTCCAATGGTAGATGCAAGCTGTGTTATAACGTATAAAACACGTGTTAAAAAATCACATTTAAAATTAGCTACAAAGTTATAAATTGCTTCGTCAACATTATCTAATTTACCTAAATTAACAAATATACTAAGAAGTATAAAAATTAATAATAGTATTATTAAAATTATATATTCCTTTTTTATTCTTTTCATTTACTTCACCTTTTCTTTGATAATTTACTTAATTCTTTTTTCATTTGGTCAGTTACGTTTTTTTGTTTATTAGTATCTAAATCAGAGAAAACTCCTAAATCATTTGTTTTTTGCATATCCTCAGTTCTAATTCTTGTTTGTATATTAGCATCTTTATATATTACGTTGGTGTTTAATGATTTATAACCATTACTTTTTGGTGATGCAATATAATCTTCTACACCACCGTAAATTGGTTTACTTAAGTTATTAACAATGCCTAAAGCTTGATAGCACATAATAGGTTCATTTACTATCATCTTAATTGCAAGTAAATCATCTATATCTTTTATATCTTTATTATTTAATATTTCTTCATAGATACCACCGACGTTCTTAACCCGGTAATTAAAACGCATACCTATTCCAATCTTACTTAATAACTCTTGAGCGTTTTGACCCAAATCATTTAACCTTTTATTATCTTCTTGTTTTAATTTTTCTCTTAAATTATAATACTTTAAAAAGCTTTCATTATCTAAATAAAACAAACATAAATCTTGAAGCTCATCTTTAAGTCTATAAATACCTAATATCCTGGTTATTGGAACATAAAAATCTTTCGTTTCCGTTGCAATTTCAATTTGTTTAGCAGGTTTTAAAGCAGATAAAGTATGCATGTTATGAAGTCTATCTCCTAGTTTAACCGCAACTGATCTTATGTCCTTTCTAGCACTATTTAATATTTTTTCATGCGTTGGCTCATTAACGTCCATTCCAATTTTAGTAACACCATCAACAAGCGATGTAATTACGCTTCCAAAATCTTTTTCACACTCTTGTAAGGTATAATTAGTATCTTCTATCGTATCATGTAAAAGTGCTGCGCTAACCGTTTCAAAATCAAGACCATATATTGCAAGAATACTTGCAGCTGCAATTGGATGATTAACGTATGGCTCACCAGTTTTTCTTTTTTGTCCTTTATGAAGTTTTATTGCTTTATATAAAGCTTTATAAATCATTGCAATTTCATTAGATGTAAACTGCTTACAATTAGGTATCAAATTAATAAATTCATGATAGCCTTTAGAAAACTGATTATCTAACTTACTAAAATATTTTTTAGTATCTAACATAATTATCACCTCACTTATAAGAATAAAATTGTATATATATAATACTACAAAAAAGAAAAAAAAGCACTATTTAGTGCCATTTATCAATTCTTCAAATATTTTAAGTGACAATTTAATTGCATCATGTTTAATGGTTTTGTTATCAATCATTAAGAAGTCATCTTTAATTACTTTTATATTCTTTAACTTATCATCATCAATAATAACTGGATCTTTTTGTTCTTCGTTGTGATATTTTTCTAAGAAATCTTTTGATATAACTCCGTTATTTACTATTACACTTTCTACTTTTCTTTTACCTAAATATTCGTTTAAAGTATTTATATGATCACTTACAGTGAAATCATCTGTTTCTCCAGGCTGCGTAAACATGTTACAAACATACATAATCTTTCCATTTGATTCATCTATTGCTTTTATAACGTCCTTACTAATTAAATTACATATAACGCTTGTAAATAAACTTCCCATGCTAAGAATAATTAGATCAGCGTTTTTTATTTCTGTTAAAACACTTGGGGTTATAACAGGTTCTTTCTTATAATAAATATTTTTAATCTTACCGTTATACTCAGTTATGTTATGCTCTCCTTCAATTATTTTACCATCTGACATCCTCGCCATTAAAACAACGTTATCTTCCGTTAATGGTAAAACCTTACCTTTTAAATTAAGAACCTTTGATAATGATTTTATGCCATCTGAGATATTACCAGTTATGTTGCAAAGTGCCGCAAGTAAAAGATTACCAACCGTATGTCCATTTAAATCACTAGTTGTTTTAAAACGATATTCTAATAATTTTTCAAATAAAGGTTCAGTTTCTGATAAAGCAGCAATAACACGTCTTAAATCACCAACGGCTGGAATATCAAATTCTTCTCTTAATTTGCCGGTTGACTTTCCATCATCACAAACAGATACAACAACCGATATGTCAACAGGAAATTCCTTTAAACCGCGAACCAAAGTAGAAGCTCCTGTTCCACCACCTAATATAACAACTTTTTTACTCATAATAATCTCCTTTCATATAAGGATTATTTTTTAATTCATAATCTAAACTTGTCTTATCACCATGTCCCGGATATAGCGTTATGTTTTTATCATACGTTTTTATTTTATCAATGCTTTTTACCATATCAGAAAAATCACCTCCAGCAAGGTCACATCTTCCTATACTTTCTTTAAAGATAAAATCACCAACAAACATAACTTTATACTCTTTAAAATAATACGTTACGGCATCTTCTTTATGACCAGGAGTTTTTATTATTTCAAATTTAAACGGTCCTATTTCTTGATTTTTATCACTTTTGTAATCAATAACAGGCACTTTATAAAAATTTATAACATCATCTAAAGCCCCAACATGATCAAAATGATAATGAGTAATTAGTGCCGCAAGTACTTTTTTATCACCAATTAAATCCTTTATTTTTATAAAATCATCACCAGGGTCAATAACAAGTGCATAATTATTTATACCAATAACATAGCAATTTTCTTCTAAATAACCAGTTTTTACACATTCTATTTTCATGCTAAAGCTCCTTTATTAATGCTTCGTATAAAAGATCAACTAAGTAGTTGCTAGGTTCTAAGCCATACTTATTCATAAGCCTATCAAAAACATCATCACTAACATCTAAATTTAAAAACGAAAAAACAGAATACATATCATTATCAAAATCACTTAAATAACTTCTTGTATAACTATTATCTATTATTAATAAAGGTAAATCACCTGTAAACTTCTTAAAGTTACTTAAAAGATTTTTGGTTGTCTTAACGTACCTAAAAGATTCGTTATCATAATCCGTCATTCTTAAAATATCAGGTATTTTAATCTTACTTTTATCAAGCCTATAATCAAAACGATCAAGTAGTTTCGTACCATCTATTTTTAACGCAGAAATTTGTACAACATCTCCTTTTTTAGGATCTGATGCCGTTGGAATTATCTCTAATATTATGTACTTTTCATTTTTTAAATCCATATCATTCATCTTCTTTCTTATCATAATTTTCTAAAAAGTTATGCCTTACACCATTTGTTTTATATTCCCTTAACGTATCTAAATTAACGTTGTCACATGATCTAAATATATTATAAGGAACGTTTTTATTTTCATCTTCTAAAGATTTAATTAATTTTTTTATTTCTATTCTTTTAGAGTTTACGTTATTTTCTATACTATTTTTTTCAGTAAACCTACATGCACAATTTAAAAACTCTAATTTATTATACCTTGCCCAAGCCTTAATATCTTTTTCTCTTACCAAGTAAAGTGGTCTTATTAACTCCATACCAGGAAAATTATCACTATGAAGTTTTGGCATCATTCCTTTTATTTCACCACCATAAATAATACTTAAAAGCGTAGTTTCAATAACATCATCAAAATGGTGACCTAAAGCTATCTTATTACATCCTATTTTCTTAGCATAATTATATAAACATCCCCTTCTCATTCTAGCACATAAATAACAAGGTGATCCTTCGTTTATTTTATAAACTGAATCAAAAATATCACTTTCAAATATATCTAATTTAATGTTTAATATTTTTGCGTTTTCCTCTATTTTTTTCCTGTTTTCCTCATTATATCCAGGATCCATTACGATGTATTTACAAGTAAAATTAACTTTACCATGCTTTTGCAATTCCTCCATTAATTTAGCGAGCAAAAAAGAATCTTTGCCACCGGATATACATACCGCTACAACATCCCCTTCTTTAATAAGCTCATAGTCCCTTACTGCACGGGTAAATAATCTATATATTTCTTTTCTAAACCTAACAATAATGCTTCTTTCAATTTCTTTATATCTTTCCATAATATACCTCATGAACAATTATATAATTAATGATAATTTTAGTCAAAAGAAAAATGGATAACAATTAATCCATTTTCTTTTGTTTAGCATATTCTTTTTCTATTTCTAAATCAATATCTTTATATAATTTATTTTCTTTATTTAATATTTCTTTTTTCATTTTACTTTTTAAATCTTTTATTGATTGTTTTTCATCTTTAATTTTTTTTACAATTTTACTATAAAATTCATCTCTTTTTTCCATACTATCAAATTGTATATTTTTTTCTTTACCATTTATATTTAATTTACAGCAATAAGCAAATGATAAAACTTTTATAGGAACACCATATTCATTATTAAATATAACAACATCAGCACTTATCTCAATATTATTAAAACAAATATCTGTTATTTCTTTTCCTTCTTTATTTATTAAACCATATTTTCCATTTGATTTAAACCAAGCAAGCCCTTCATGGAAGTTTCCAACATCATCATATTTTGCTTTTACTACTTCTTCTCCTTTTTTATTTACAAAACCATATTTACCATTTGACTTAAACCAAGCAAGCCCTTCATGGAAATCTCCAACATCATCATATTTTGCTTTTACTACTTCTTCTCCTTTTTTATTTACAAAACCATACTTCAAATTTGACTCAAACCAGGCTAGACCTTCATGGAAATATCCAACATGTTCATATTTTAGGTTTAAAAAATTCCTCATACATTCACTTACAATGTCTTCATCAATTGAATCAGCTCTAATATTTTGTTCTTTTAAATTAAAATAATTGACTTTATCATTTATTTTAGTTATCTTTTTAATACTAATTGCCATATACCAAAACTCCTTTAAATTAAATTTAGCATACTTTTTGTAAATTGTATATTTATCTACATAAAACGCATATTATTTATTAGGAGTGTGTTTAATGAAGCTTAAGCATTTAAAATTACTTGGTGTTGTAATGGCATTTTTATTATGTTTTTTACTTCACTTCTTATATGATTTAGCACCATGTTTTATAACAAGTGTTATTGCACCTGTTAATGAAAGTATTGCAGAGCATATGAAAATATTATTTGGAGGTATTTTGTTTTC
>DVMT01000051.1 GCA_018714855.1 Candidatus Aphodocola excrementigallinarum | reverse complement strand
ATTTTATCAAGTGATCAAAATCAAATAGATATAAATGCGTTTTTAGGAATTGATTTTTTCGTTCCTTTTATAAATTACTCAAAACTTATTAGAAGTTTAAATTCAAATATTATAAACATGGAATATGATTTATCTAATAAAAGAGTAAAATACAATAAGAAAACGGATTTTGATATTTTAAAGATATCATTAAAAATCATGAATATACTTTCTTTGGTCTATAAGGAAAATGGAGTAGAAGCATTAAAAAAAGTAGGATCTATGAACAAAATATGTGTAGATATGAACAATGAATTTAAACATAGCAAAAACGCTTTTAAAACGGATATATTTAATATGATTTATGGATATGATTATTTAAAAAATGCAAAATTAATAAATGATGAAGAAGATGATAAAGCCTTAAATGAATTGGTTGATAGTAATGGTTTTGCTAAGGAATTTACTAATCATGAGATTGTTCAGTTACTATATAGTTACATTGTTTTATATAATAATGCTAAGGAAATAAAAAGTGATAAAGATGATTTTGTTTTTAAAGATTTAAGTGAAATTGCTGATGTTATAAAAAGAAGATGTGAAAACGGTATTGATGCTTCTAAAGTAATAGATGATATAGCAAGTGGAAATATAAAGTTGCATCTTAATGAACAAACTAAAAAACATAAATGAGAAACTTTGATAAGTTTCTTTTTTTATAGTATAATTATATTGGTGATTAATATGGGATTATTTAGTAAATTAAAAAACGTGTTTAAAAAAGAAACTAAAGAAGATAAAAGCATTTCTACTTATGAAAAAGGTCTTTCTAAAACAAGACGAAGCTTTGTTAATAAGTTAGCTGATTTATCTAAAGAATATGATGAGATAAATGAAAATTATTTTGAAGAGTTAGAAGAGTTGTTAATTAACGCTGATATTGGTGTTAATACTGTAATGGAATTTATGGATAAACTTCAAAAGAGGGTAAGTAAGGAAAAGATTAAGTCTCCAAGTGAACTTACCGAGATAATCGTTGATGAGTTATTTATAATATACGTAAATGATGATATATTATCCAATAAGATAAATTATAATGATAATGGACCTACGGTTTTACTTTTTGTTGGGGTAAACGGTGTTGGAAAGACTACCACGATTGCTAAACTTGCCTCTAAGTTTAAAAAGATTGGTAAAAAAGTACTTTTAGTTGCGGCAGATACATTTAGGGCAGGTGCTAAAGAGCAACTAATTTCATGGGGCCAAAAAATCGGCTGTGACGTTGTTAAAGACGACAATACAACTGATCCAGCTAGCGTTGTTTACCAAGGATTGGAAAAGGCTAAAAAAGAAGAATACGACTTGGTTTTAATTGATACTGCGGGTCGTCTTCAAAACAAGGTTAACTTAATGAAGGAATTAGAAAAAATTAATAATGTTGCTAATAAAATTATTGAAGGTGCACCTCAAGAAACGTTTTTAGTAATTGATGCAACAACTGGACAAAATGGTATTAGTCAGGCAAAAGCATTTAAAGAAATTACTAATTTAACTGGTATTATTTTAACAAAGTTAGATGGAACGGCAAAAGGTGGTATTGTTATCGCCATAAAAGAAGAAGTAGGCGTTCCGGTAAGATACATTGGTTTGGGAGAAAAAGAAGAGGACTTACAAGATTTTGATATAGAAAAATATATATATGGTTTGTTTAAGGATATGATGTAATATGGAAAATCGTAATTATTTAATTATTTTATATGATTATTATGGAGAATTATTAGATGAGGATGATAAAAGTTATTTTGAAGACTATTATTTCGATAACTTATCTTTAGCGGAAGTTGCATCTAATAATAACATTAGTCGTAACGCGGTACATAAGCATATAAAAAAGGTAGAAGAAAAATTGTTATTTTATGAAGATAAGTTAAAATTATATAGTAAAGATAAAAAAATAAAGGAAAAAATAGATAAAATAAATAATAAAAGTTTACAAGATTTAATAATTGATCTTTTAAATTTAAAATAAATCTTTAAAAATGAAGAAAATAATGTTATAATTATCGTGAAAATAATAAAAAGGAGTTTTGATTATGGCTACAAAAAGTAAAAATACTACTACAAAAAGTAAAACAACTAGGGCAACTAGTAAGAGTTCAAATCCAGTAGGAAGACCAAAAAACACATATGGAAAAGATACGTTATTAAATAATAAAAAATCATTTAAAATGGATAAGAACGTTGTTTTGGATAAGTATATAGATGCTTTACTTTTAATGGCAATTATTTTGATTATTGCATGTATAATTTTGTTTTTCTTTATTAAATAGTCCGAAGTGGACTTTTTTTAATTGTATTTTATATGTTATAATTATTAAGGTGATTAAAAATGTTTGAAAGTTTGACTGAAAAATTAGAAAGAGCGGTAAATAAAATAAAAGGTTATGGAAAGATAACCGAAGATAACATAAGTGATGTAATAAAGGAAGTAAGACTTGCTTTATTAGAGGCTGACGTTAACTATAAAGTTGTAAAAGAATTTACTAATAAGGTAAAAGAAAAAGCATTGGGTGAGGAAGTTAAAAAATCTTTAAAGCCTTCTGATGTGTTTTTAAAAATATTAAAAGATGAATTATTAGAACTTTTAGGTAATAATGACTCTAGCATGGACTTGTCCAAGAATCCAAGTATCATTATGCTAGTTGGTCTTCAAGGCTCCGGTAAAACTACCACAATAGGTAAATTAGGAAACTTGCTTCGCAAGAAAAACAATAAAAAACCTATTTTTATTGCAGCGGATGTTTATCGTCCAGCGGCCATTGATCAGTTAAAGCAACTAGGTCGTGAATTAAACATAGAAGTTTATTCAGAAGGACAAGGTGATGCTGTTAAAATAGTAGAAAACGGAGTTAAATATGCTAAGGAAAATGGCTACGACTTGGTACTAGTTGATACCGCAGGACGCCTTCACGTTGATGAAAAGCTAATGGATGAATTAAAAAACATAAAAGAAGCCGTAAATCCAAATGAAATAATCTTAGTAATTGATGCGATGATTGGTCAAGATGCGATAAACGTAATAAATGGATTTAATGATTCACTTCCACTTACTGGTACTATTTTAACCAAGATGGACGGGGATACTAAAGGTGGTGTTGCTTTATCAGCTAAACACTTAACTGGCGTTCCAATAAAATTTATTGGTACTTCTGAAAAGTTAGATGGCCTATCAAGTTTTGAACCAGAAAGAATGGTATCTAGAATATTAGGTAATGGTGATATCATGTCTATTATTGAGAAGGCAGAATCCGTTATTAATGAAGATGATGCTATTGATGCCGCTAAAAAAATGAAGGCGGGTAAAATGGACTTGGATGACTTTTTAAAACAACTTAAACAAATTAAAAAACTAGGACCATTAGAAAACTTGATTAAACTTTTACCTGGTGCAAGAAAACTAGGTCTTAATAAAATTAGTATTGACCCAAAACAATTCTCTAAACTAGAAGCAATAATATCTTCAATGACCATTAAAGAAAGAAGAAATCCAGATATTATAAAGGCATCTAGAAAACAAAGAATAGCAAAGGGTAGTGGAACAACGGTAAATGATGTAAATAAGTTACTTACTCAGTTTGAACAAATGCAAAAGATGATGAAAATGATGAAGAGTGGTAATTTTAAAATGCCATTTTAAAAGTTATATAAAAACATGTAAATAACCTATTCAAACATTTAAAACTCTCATACTATAAAGTAGATAAGGGGGATTTTAAATGTTTTTTAATAATAAAAAATGTTGCGGGCAAACAGGCTGGCAACAAGAAACCTGCTGCGGTATGGAACATTGCGGATGCGCACCAATAGTTGAACCTACTATAGAAAGATGTGTTGAAAGAAACATTTGTCATCAAATTGAACACATCTGTCCAATACACACCAGAATAATTAATAATCATATATTTGAACACAGTTATAGACCAGAGTATACATGTTCTGAGGAAAACACCGTAACCAACATTGATCCTGGTTGCAGCGGACAAAACTTTTAAGAAAAATTCCTAGGGTTAGGAATTTTTTTCTTTTTGTGGTATAATACGAAATATAGGTGATTGATATATGAAGTTATATAGTAATGATGAGAACTTAAAAAATGCGTATAAAAAAATAGAGGATATGATTATATCTAGTAACGAACACAAAGATTTTATCGAATACTTAATAAAAGAAACAAATTTCGTTGATTATTTTGTAGTAGATAAAGAGTTAAATACTAAGACTGCTAAAATGGCTATAAACGACTTGGATTTTTTAAATTTAATATGTGATAAAAATAACTTAAATAAAGAAAATGAATTTCATGATTTTATGATAAAAGCAGTAGAATCAGATAGATTAATTGATATAGAAAAAGTAATATATACGTTTATGTTAGAAACAAAATATGGTAATCCAAAAAGAGAAAATAAAAAAGATTTTACTTTAAATGATAGATTGTTTTATATATTACAAGCTATATATGGCTTAGATAGCTTAATTTTATCTTGTAATGACAACATGATTTTAGTAAATAGATTTAATGATGTTATGGAAACATCAAATATAGATGATTTTACAAATTTTCTTAACGTTTTTTCTGAGATAAGAAATAAACTTTTAAAAACCATTAATGAAGAAGAGTTATCTGTTTTATTTAATGAAGAAAAAGACTCTTTTAGAGATTATGTATTGGCTGGTATTGATAAACAGTATACTGAAGTTACTAAAGATAAAAATGGTAATTTTTCTAAAGTTGATGATTTAGTAAGCTTAATATCTAATGATTTGGGCTTTAATGCTGCTAAAAAAATGTAAAATAACGTATAATCTATTGATATTTACCTAAACTTAGGTATATACTATATTTATAAGGGAGTGTGATATTAGTGATTTATCCTTCTATTGATAAATTATTAACTAAAGTAGGTTCAAAGTATTTGCTTGTTCATGTAGCTGCTAAAAGAGCTAAAGAAATTGATCAAACGAATCATTTGCAAATGCCTGAATCAAAATATAAATGTCAAAAAAGCATAGGAAGAGCTTTAGAAGAAGTAATGGAAGACTTAATACATATTAAATAGTATTATGTTTTTTTATGCAAAAAATTATTTATCTATTTACAAACAAATGTATGTGTGATAATATGAAAACATAATCTGTGTAAACAAGTATTTCTTTATTTAGGGAGGATTTATGAAAATACTAAAATATAAAAAAATTGGTAAGGATAAATATAAAATAACTTTAGATGATAATAAAGAAATAGAACTTTATGAGGATGTAATAGTAAAGAATAATTTGCTTTTAAATAAAGAAATAGAAGATGATAAGTTAGATGCATTATTAAAACAAAACGAAGAAGAAAAAAACTATTTTTTAGCCTTAAAATACATATCTATTAAAATGAGAAGTATTAAAGAAATAAAAAACTATTTAAGTAAAAAAAACGTAAGTAATAACGTTATTCAAAACATAGTAAAAAGACTTATTAAAGAAGGGTATTTAAATGATGCACTATTTGTTAAAGCATTTATAAATGATCAAATAAACCTTACTTTAAATGGTCCAATAAAGATTAAAAACGAGTTATTAAAACATGATATAAATAAAGATGTTATAGATGAAGAAATAAGTAAAATAGATAATAATTTAATAAAAGAAAAGTTAAATAAATTATTAAAAAAACAGTTAAAGATTAAAAAGGGAAGTTATAATTCTGTAAAAAACAAACTCATAAATCATTTTATTAATTTAGGATATTATAAAGAGGATATATTAAATGAGATATCATTATTAGATATAAAAACAGATGATACAAAGTTAAAAAAAGATTATGAACGTTTATATAGTAAATATAAAAGTAAATACAATGGTGATAGACTAAATTATTTTATAATGCAAAAATTATATTTAAAAGGTTATACTAAAGAAGATATTAATAAAGTTATAAAAGAAGATGTACATTAAAAAAACAGTTCAAATTTTATGAACTGTTTTTTTAGTTACTAGATGAAGCGGTTGTGGTTGTAGTTGTTGTGGTCGCTTCTTTTATATAATCGTTATAGTCACTTTTTATAGTTTTATCTTTTATTTGCATATTGTATTTTTCTCTTAATGCAATCATTGCTTTAACACTTATGGTTGAATCTTCATCCTTTTTTTGTTCTACTAGTTTTTCTTTAATAGTATCTTTTGATTTTTCATAACTTGGTTTTTCTTTTTGACCAGTCTTCATAATAATATGATAACCATATTCTGTTTTAACAGGTTCTGTTGTGTATTCGTTAACGTCTAGTGCATAAGCTGCATCTTCAAATTCTTGTACCATATCACCTTTGTTAAAATAACCTAAATCACCACCATTATCTTTGGTTGATTCGTCATCAGAATATTCTTTAGCTAGCTTATCAAAATCCTCACCATTTTTTAATTTCTCAATTACTTCTTCAGCTTTAGCTTTAGCTTCGTTTTCTTTTGCTTCGTTTTCCTCATCAGATAAACTATCATCTTCTTTATAAGATATTAATATATGTTTAGCTTCTATGTCTCCAACTATTTCATCATCATAATAATCTTGCATTTCATCATCAGTTAGGTTATCTTCAATATAATCATCGGTTGCATTTGTAAGTTTACTGTTTCTAATTAATAATTCTTTTAACTCACTATCATTAGCGATACCATTGTATTCTAAGAATGACTGATAATTATCTCCATAAGTACTTTTATAATTATCAATGGTTGCCTCAGCGGATTCTTTCATCTCATCCGTTGTTTCATATTCTTTATCTAATATATATTCATCAACCATATTAATTGCAATGGTTTGTCCGCCTTGTTCTTTTAAAGCATCGTATAACTCATCAGCGGTAATTGTCATGCCATCTAGTTTTATAACTATATCATCACCATCTTTTGTCTTGGTGTTTTTAGTTGAAACACAAATCAAAATAATTAATAATATAGCAATAATTATAACACCACCGATTATTAGTTGCTCTAATGTTAAATTATTAAACCATCTTTTAAATTTTGACTCTTTTTTATTCTTTTGTAATTTAGAAGCGTAAGTATCAATTACTTTTTCTTCTTTTGTTACTTTCTTTTTTTCTTCCTCTTTTTTAGCAGGCTTTGATTTACTAGCTGTTTTTTTCACTTCTTTTTTATTTTCATTTACTTTTTTAGATGCTTTTGTCGTCTTTTTTTCTTTAGCAGTTTTAGTAGCATCTTTTTTTAATTTAGCATCTTTTTTTTCTGCCATTTTTGTTTATCCTCCTATCAATTTACTTATATATCATAACAAATTATATGCTTTCTGGCAACTTTTTTAACAAACATAATCACACATTTTATATCATTACCATAAAATACTTTGAAAAGACGAAAAGGAGGAATGAATTATGGGAAACAATTACGCATCTGGCGCTGGAATTATATTAGTACTATTTATTTTATTAGTAATCATAATAGGTGCTTACGTTTAATATAAAAAAGGAGGTTTATAGATTATGGCATGCTCTACACAGACAACTACTTCTTGTGGATGCACCCCAAGAAGAAGCGGTAATGGCTATTTATTAATAATAGTATTATATATTTTACTTGCTATAATAGTTGGTTCATTTATATGCTAAAGGAAGCAAAATTTTGCTTCTTTTTTTCTAATAAATTAAATAAAAATAATGCAAAATAAAAATGGATATAAAGGTGATATAAATGATTAAAATAAAAGGTAAAAAGTTAAAACTATTTAATTTATTGGTACTTATGTTTATTATTATAGTATTTTTGTTTTATTTAATAACTTTTTTTGCTTTGCTTTTTTCGAATAAATATGAAGACAGTTTTATAGTAAAAAAAGAAAATTATAAAATAGAAAATAACGTTACTTTTACAAACTATTTTAAAACATGTGTTATAAAAGAAAATTATAAAATAAGTGCTGATGATGAAATGATAAAAAAAGCACTATATAACAATCTACAAGAAGATGGTTTTAAGGTTTTGGATAACACTTTGGTAAGGCTAGTTAAAGAAAATAAATCATGCAAAAAAGTAAAAGATAATTACGCAAAAACTCATAGTGATAATTATGTGTCATTTAAATTAAATGGGAAAAGCACTATTAATTTAAATGATGAAACTAAATATGATGATGAGTACGTAACTTTACTAATTAATAATAAACAAAGTGATAATGTCAAAATAAACTCTAATTTAAATAATAATAGAATTGGTACTTATTTAATAACTTATAAAGCAAAAATATCAGATGATTATAATGAGTATCTTTATAGAAAAGTTATCGTAAAAAAAGATACAATTAAAAAGGTTAATAAAGAACCAGTAATAGAAGTTAAAGATGGATTAACATATGTTGATGGTATTTTAATTGTAAATAAAAAGTATCCACTTCCAAAAGATTATGATCCTAAAGTTAATAAAGAAGCCTTAGAAGCTTTAAAAAGTATGCAAGCTGATGCCAAAGCATTAAACCTTGATTTGACTTTAATTTCAGGATATCGTTCATACAAAGATCAAGAAATATTACATCAAAAATACGTTTTAAAAGATGGAGAAGAAATAGCAAATACATACTCGGCAAAGCCTGGATACTCCGAGCATCAAACTGGTCTTGCATTTGACGTTGGAAGTACTGATCGATCTTTTAGTGATACTATAGAAGCTAAATGGATAGAGGAAAATGCTCATTTATATGGATTTATAGTAAGATATCCAAGGGATAAAATGAATATAACAGGTTATATCTATGAACCTTGGCACGTAAGATATTTAGGCGTTGATACCGCAACTAAAGTAAAGGAAAGTAAACTTACGCTAGAAGAGTATTTAAATATTAACTAATATTGACAAAAAAATCATTAAGTTATAGAATTAAGCTATAAGGTAGTAAATATGTTTTTAGGAGTAAGTAATGAAGTTGTTAAAGAAAATTGGTAAGAAGAAATTAATTCTTATTATAAGTGTATTGGTATTTTTAGTTATTATTATTTTAGGATTAATATTTTATTTTAAGCCACTAAAAATTAGCGATAGAGTTTTTAATGATACTGATGTAAGTATCATATTAGAAAGACGATTTAACCAGTGTAAAATAGAAAATAGAATAAATAAAAAAGATGTTGATAAAAACATGGCGAGTATTTTAAAAGACGATGGTTATAAATTGCAAGATAACGTGTTTGTTAAAACTTTTAAAACTAATGGAACTTGTGATGATTTAAAAGAAAAATATCAAGAAAATAAAGTAGATTTTAAACTTAAGGGTGATTCTGTTAAAGAAGTTGAAGTAAATCAAGAATATAAAGATGATGGTTTTTTAGATAATAAGTTAAAAGACAAGGTTTTAATATCAAATAATGTTGATGAAGAAAAAATTGGTGAATACTATGTTATTTATACTTTAAAAAAAGATATTTTAAATAAATATTTGGTTAGAAAAGTTGTGGTAAAAGATACAACAAAACCAGTTATTACTTTAAATCAGAATCAAACAATAACCTTAAATGTTGGTTCAAAATATAATGAACCAGGCTATACAGCAAGCGATAATTATGATGGCGATATAATGGATAATGTTGTTGTTGAAAGTAACGTTGATACATCTAAAGAAGGAGAATACAACGTTGTTTATAAAGTAAAAGATTCTAGCGGTAATGAGTTTGAGATTAACAGAAAGGTTGTTGTTAAAGCAAAAACAAATTATGTTTCTTCTAATGTAAGTGGTTTGACTTATATAAATGGCATTTTAATTGTTAATAAAAAATATGGTTTACCCAAAGATTATAATCCTGGTGTAAATAAAGAAGCAAATGAAGCATTAAAAAGAATGCAGGCAGATGCTAGTGCAATAGGATTAGATTTAAAATTGGTCTCAGGATTTAGGTCATATAATACACAATATAATTTATATAATAATTATGTAAGAATAAATGGCCAAGCTAAAGCTGATACTTTTTCAGCAAGACCAGGTTACTCAGAACACCAAACGGGTCTTGCGTTTGATGTTGGCTCTACAAAAGGAAGTTTTGCAAATACTGCCGAATCTAAATGGTTAGAACAAAATTGCCATTTATATGGTTTTATAATAAGGTATCCAAAAGGTAAAACGAGTATAACTGGTTATATCTATGAACCTTGGCATATAAGGTATTTAGGCGTTGATACCGCAACTAAAGTAAAACAAACTGGTTTAACATTAGAAGAGTATTTAGGTATAAATTAAAAAAGGCTAAGTTTTAAGCCTTTTTAATTATTTCATATACATCTTTAGGATCTTTTATTAGTTCTTTATGCTTTACGAGTTCTACTGTTTTTTTATTTTCATAATGTGGTTTAATATGTAAATGAAAGTGTTTTACTTCTTGAGCACTTCCATAGTTTTCAATTAAAGTAAAGCCTGTTGAATTTAATTTACTTTTAAGTTCATTCATTAAGTTTTTAGCAACGTCAAATATATGTTCTAAAACATCATTTGGTAATTCGTAGATATCTTCATAATGCTCTTTAGGAATTATTAGAGTATGACCATCACTATCTGGATTAATGTCTAAATAAGCCATGCATAAATCATCTTCATATACTTTCATACTAGGAATTTCGCCATTAACTATCTTACAAAAAATACAATCTTTCATAATTTCACCTCTGATTTTATTTTATCATAAAAATAGTATTTTTATAAATTATTTTATGTTTTTTATAGTGGTGTTAAATTTCTAAATTTTCAAATGAAGTGCAACAAAAGGTGAATAAAAACCATATGAAGTAATGTATATTTTATGCCGATAAAACGATTGAAATAAAAACTAATAATCATTATTCTACTGCTAAATATGCACATGAGGTTATTTTGAAAGATGGCTTTTTATCTAAATTATTTGACACGAATAAAATTTTAGTTAATAGCTATCATAATTATTGTGTTGACGATACTTTGAGTGAAATGATTAAAGGTTATTCATCTGACGGAGTCATTGAAGCATTAGAAATACCAGGATATTCTTTTGGGATTGGTGTTCAGTGGCATCCTGAATTGATTACTGATGATGAAAATAGCAATAAAATATTTAACAGGTTTGTAGATGCCGCAGAAGAGTATAGTTATAAAAAGAGAAAAAAGACGAGGTAAAACTTGTCTTTTTTTAATTAATAGTGTTAATAGCAAATGCTCTTAATTTCCTCAGGAATAAAATATTAATGAATTAATAATAAGCCAAATGGAGGTGATGCTTTTGAATTATAAAGATGATTTTAAAATGTTAAACAAAGATGTAATTTATTTTGATAATGCTGCAACAACGTTTAAGCCTAATAGTGTTATAAAAGAGGTTAATGATTATTATGAGAATTATAGTGTTAATGCCTCTCGTGGTGATTATGATTTAAGTTTATTAGTAGATGATAAGATATTAAACGTACGAAAAAAAGTTGCAAAGTTTATTAATGCAAAATCGCCTAATGAAATAGTTTTTACCTCTGGTGCAACAATGTCACTTAACATGATAATAGAAGGATTTTTTAAATCGTACTTAAAATCGGGTGATGAGGTTTTAACAACGAAATCAGAGCACGCATCACTTATCTTACCTTTGTTTAATATATTAAGTAAAAATGGAGCAACAATTAGTTATATAGATTTAGAGGATGATTTTTCTGTTTCTTTAAAAAAAGTAAAAGAAAAAATAAATAAAAACACTAAGTTAATAGCAATTTCACACGTAACAAACGTAATAGGGGATGTAAGACCTATTAAAGAGATATGTAATCTTGCTCATAAACTAGGTATACTTGTTTTAGTAGATGCATCTCAAAGTGCTCCTCATCAAAAGATAGATGTTACTGATATCGATTGTGATTTTCTAGTTTTTTCTGCTCATAAAATGTTAGGACCGACTGGAATAGGAGTTTTGTATGGAAAAGAAAAATACTTAAGTAAAGTAAATCCAATAATAATTGGTGGCGGCATGAACGCGTTTTTTGATAGCAACAAAAACGTTTTATATAAAGAAGTACCACAAAAACTAGAAGCAGGAACTCAAAATATAGCGGGCATAATGGGACTTGGTGCTGCTATTGATTATATAAATAAAGTTGGAATAAAAAACATTCATGAGCATGAAATAAACTTAAAAAAGTATGCCATTAAAAAGCTAAGTAAGATAAAAAACATAATAATATATAACAAAGATATAGAAAATGGAATTATTACGTTTAATATAGATAAAGTGCCAATTAAAGATGTATCTAGCTATTTAAATAAAAATCATATTTGTATTAGGGTCGGTAGTCATTGTGCTAAAATACTATCAGAAGTGCTAGGAGTAAATAAAACTTTAAGAGCAAGCTTTTATTTTTATAATACTAAAGAAGAAGTAGATAAATTTGTAGACGTTTTAAAAGTATTTAATTTGTCGTAATTTGTCTTATGAATTACCAAAAAAGGATTTTTGTATTTAAATTTTTACAAAAGTCTTTTTTTATTATATACAAAATTTTTGTTTTTAAATAATTATTTTTCCAAATGCCTTTTTTAGCTTTTTGATTAAGATTTTAATAAGTTGTATATTCGTTTTGAAAGGAGATGAAAACATGTTAAATCAGTTAGTAGTAGTTGGTAGGTTAGTAAGGGATCCAGAATTAAGAAAAACGGAAACTGGAAGAAATGTTACTAATATTACCATTGCGGTTCCAAGGGGGTACAAAAATTCAAACGGGGAGTATGACACCGATTACATTGATTGTGTTTTATGGAGTAACGTAGCTGAATCAACGACTGAATACTGCCGTAAAGGAGATCTTTTAGGCGTAAAAGGAAGGATTCAGACAAGAAAAATAGAGTTAGAAGATGAAAAAGTAAGACACGTAACTGAAATAATTGGTGAAAGAGTAACTTTTTTATCTTCGTCTCACAATGCTAAAACAGTAGAAGAAAAGGAAGATTAACTTCCTTTTTAAATTGTTGAAAAAAGGAGTGTAAATGAACTATTATAACGAAATAAAAAACGAATTAATAAATAATGAGGTATATAAAAAAGTAAAAGATTATTCTAAAAATAGAAGTGATTTAATGACTTATTATAACATTGGTAAATTATTAAGCAAAGCAGGTAAAAACTATGGTGAAGGAATAATTAAGTCATATTCAAATAAGTTAACTATGGAATTAGGTAAAGGTTATAATACTTCTTCTTTAAAAAGAATGAGACAATTTTATATTATGGTACAAAAAGGTGCCACGGTGTGGCACCAATTATCTTGGAGTCACTATAAAATATTAATAACCTTAGATTCAATTGATAAAATTAATTATTATGCTAAAATATCAAGTGATAATTTATATAGCGTTAGACAGCTTCAAGAAAGAATAAAAAGTAAAGAATATGAGAGACTAGATGATAAAACAAAAGCGATGTTAATAAAAAAGGAAGAACCAAAAACAGAAGATTTAATAAAGAATCCAATACTTATTAAAAACACCTATGATACCAATAATATAACTGAAAAAATGTTGGGCCAACTAATATTAGAACAACTACCATTTTTTTTAGAAGAATTAGGTCTTGGCTTTAGTTTTATAAAAAATGAGTATAAGATTAAAATAGGAGATAGATATTACTACATTGATTTTCTTTTATACAACATAAAAGATAATAGATATGTTGTTTTAGAATTAAAAAATGCTGAACTAAAAAAAGAATACTTTGGGCAGATTAAAACGTACATGAACTATATAGATAAAAATGTAAAAACACCCGATCAAAATCCAACATTAGGCATTATCTTATGTAAGGAAGATAATAAGTTTATCTTTGAATATGTAACAGGCGATAACGTAATAGATAGAGAATATGCGTTAGTATAAATTTATTGTATTTAATACAACTAGTTGGTAATTTATTAATAAACATTGGATAGTAAATGCAAACTTATTAGTTAATACAAAAATAATAAGTATAAAAAACAAATAAAAACATATTTTTTACTAGAGGTGAAAGAGTGAGGAAAATATGTTTTTTAATACTTTGTATATTGTTTTTAATTCCTTTTATTACTGTTAATGCTGAAAATAATCTAACAACAAATGAAACTACAACAACTTCTGAGGTTACTACCACTAAAGAAAATACTACTACAAACAGTGATACTTCAAACGAATCTACTTGCACTGGTGAAGAGTGCACTGACGCATCAAAAAACTCGGAGGAAAAGGAAAACGATGGAATATTAACTGATGGGAAAAGCGCAATATTAATAGAGGGATCAACGGGTGAGGTATTGTATGAGAAAAACGCACACGATAGATATGCACCGGCTTCTATGACCAAGATAATGAGTATGATTCTTATCATGGAGGAAATAGAAAAAGGAAACTTAAAATGGAATGATACTTTAGTTGCATCAACAAATGCTGCATCGATGGGTGGAAGTCAAATATTTTTACAGGCTAATGAAAAGATGAGTGTTAAAGATTTATTTAAAGCGGTTGCAATAGGTTCTGCTAATGATGCAACAATTGTTTTTGCGGAGAAAATAGCAGGTACCGAAGATAAATTCGTTGAAAAAATGAATAAAAAAGCCAAAGAATTAGGACTTAAAGATACCAATTTTAAAAACGCCGTTGGACTTGATGAGGCAAATCATTATTCATCAGCATATGACATGGCACTTATGGCACAAGAGTTAGTTAAACATGAAAAAATATTTGAATATACAACTATTTATGAAGATTATTTAAGACAGGATACGGATAATAAATTTTGGCTTGTTAACACAAATAAATTAATCAAGACGTACGAGGGGGCAGACGGACTTAAAACTGGATATACAAAAGAAGCAGGATACTGCTTAACTGCAACTGCTAAAAAAGATAGTATGAGAATAATAGGTGTAATAATGGGAGCAGAAACCAGCAAGTCAAGAAATGAACAAATGACTAATCTTTTAGATTTTGGTTTTAATTCATATAAAATGCAAGTTGAGGTAGAAAAAGGAGAGGTAGTATCAAGAAAAAAACTTAATAAAGCACAAGATGAAGTAATTGAAATCACCCCTATTAATGATGCTAGCGTTTTAATAAAAACCGGCGAAGATGAAAAAAATCTTAATTATGAAATGAAGTTAGACAAGATAAAATTACCAATTAAAAAAGGAGATAAAATAGGTGTATTAAAGTTAAAAGAAGGAAATAAAGTATTAAATGAAACAGCATTAACCGTTAACAAAACTATTAAAAAAGCAAATATTTTAGAGCTTTATAAAAGATCAATTAAAACCATACTATCAGGTAATATTTAAAAAGGCAAAGGCCTTTTTTACGTAAACTTTTATGTTTTTTATTAAAAAAATAAAGTTTAATAGATTAAACTTATTTGCTTTGCTATAATAATAATGGTGATAATAATGGACGACTACAAAAAAAATATAAATGACATAATTAGTGAATATGGTACGTCTTTAAATGGATTAAGTGATCCTGATGCAAAATTAAAACTTAGAAAAAATGGAAAAAACGAATTTAAAGAAAAGGATAAAAAAACTAAGTTACAAATATTTTTAGACCAGTTTAAAAACATGATGATAATTTTACTTATCATTGTTGGCGTTTTATCTTTAATTTACGCAATAGCAACAAAAGGTGATTTTTTAGATTCAATAGTTATTTTAGGTACTACTTTAGTTAACTGTTTTATGGGTTACATGCAAGAGTCTAAAGCGGAAGATGCGGTAGGTAAGCTAAAGAAATACTCGGTTTCTTATGTGAACGTAAAAAGAGGCGGAAAATATAAGAAAATAGATTCTAAATACTTGGTTCCAGGTGATTTTATTACGCTAGAGGCAGGAGATAAAGTGCCCGCCGATGCTAGAATAATAAACGCATCTTTTGCTAAGTGTGATGAGTCTATCCTAACTGGTGAAAGTAATTCAGTATCTAAAGATGATGAGGATATAAAAAAAGATTGTTTAATATCAGAAAGAAAAAACATGCTTTATTCTGGTACTGTATTAGTAAGTGGAAAAGTAGATGCTATTGTTGTTAAAACTGGTATGAATACTGAGTTAGGTAAAATAGCATCAAGTGTTGATACTGATGCCGAGCCGGTAACACCTTTACAAATGAAAGTAAAAAAGGTAAGTAAGTTTATATCTTTTGTTGCGGCCTTTTTGGTTTTCTTTGTACTTATTTATGGTGTTATTAATAATTATGATGCGTTAAACATTGTAATGCTTTGTATATCAATGATTGTTGCAAGTGTTCCGGAATGTCTTCCGATTGCGATAACCGCAACGCTTTCAATTGGTGTAGGTCAAATGGCTAAGAAAAAATCCATTGTTAGAAACTTAGCAGCTATTGAAACCCTTGGGGCAACCGAGGTTATTTGTACTGATAAAACAGGTACTTTAACTAAGAACAAAATGGAAGTAATAAAGGTGTATGCTAATAATAAAGAATTGCAAAAAGAAGATGCACAAAAAAATAAAATGCTAGTCGAACCATTATTTTATGCTAATGGTGCATATTTAAACGAAAATGATACTTATACTGGCGATTCTGTTGACGTAGCACTTAAAAATTATATTAAAGAAAATAATATTAAAATGGATGATTATAAAAAAGTAATTGAATTACCATTTGATTCAGATCGTAAAATGATGAGCGCTGTTTATAAAATGGGTGATAAGTTAGTTTTGTTTAACAAAGGTAGTTTAGAATCAGTGTTAAAACAATCATCATCTATTTTAATAGATAATAAAGAAGTTAAATTAACAAACGCTTTAAAAGAAGATATTTTATCAAAGGAAAAAACTTATTCTAGTGAAGCTTTAAAAGTACTTGCATATTCATACAAAATATTAAAAGAAAAACCTTTGAAAGACGAAGATTATTTTAAAGAAGAAAAAGACTTGGTATTTACTGGACTTGTTGGACTTAAAGATCCAGTAAGACCAAACGTAAAAGATGCAATTAAAACGTGTATGGAAGCTAACATAAGACCGATCATGGTAACGGGTGATAATTTACCTACGGCACTATCCATAGCAAAGGAAATAGGAATATGCAAAAGTGATAGTGAGGGAATAAACGCATCAGAGTTAAATAATTTAAGTGAAAAAGAATTAATTAAGTATGCTAAAAAATATTCTGTTTTTGCACGTGTTAGTCCAGATAATAAATTACAGTTAGTAAAAGCATTACAAAAAACAGGAAAAGTAGTTGCCATGACCGGAGATGGAGTAAATGATGCTCCAGCGATAAAGCTAGCAAACGTTGGAATTGGAATGGGTAAGTCTGGTACTGATGTTACTAAAGGAGTTGCGGATATCATTCTTTTAGATGATAGTTTTACAACCATTACCACTGCCATATCAGAAGGAAGAAGAATATATGATAATGTTATAAGTAATATTTTATATAACTTATCTAGTAACTTTACTGAGATTGCCATAATATTATTTGGTTTATTTACTGGAAATACGATTATTTCTGCAATACATGTTTTGTACATTGATTTGGTTGCGGATACCATTCCATCTATTACCCTTGCTTTTGAAAAATCATCAAAAGGTACGATGAAAAGAAAACCAAATGGTTTAAACAAAAGAATATTTACAAGGTTCTTTAGTGCGTTTTTAATCGTGTCAGTAATATTAGAAACGTTAATTAGTTTGATTGTTTATCACCACTTTAAAGCAGATGGAATATTACTTGCTCAAACACTTGCACTTTTAAGTATCATTATAAATGAGTTCGTATTTGCATATAACTGTAGATCACTAAAGGAAAGAATTTCAAAAAGAGGCTTTTTCTCTAATAAATATTTAAACATTGGTATATTGTTTTTACTAGTTATTCAAATACTTGTGTTCTTTACACCAGTAGGCAAGCTATTTGGACTTACGATTATAAGTTTTTCTCAGTTCATTTACGTTGTTTTAATAAACATAATTTCATTTGTAATATTAGAATTAGTTAAACCATTATTAGTAAAATTATTTAAAGATGAATAATCACTTTTTATAGTGGTTATTTTTTTGATATAATTAAGTTAGTAAGATAAAAGAATGTAAAAAGAAAAAGATTTTACAAAATCACCAAATACCAAATAAAAGATATAATAATATAGTAATAAAAGGAGAGTAAATTATGAAGTTGTATTCAAATGAAATAGTGTTTCGAGGACATCCTGATAAAGTGTGTGATCAGATAAGTGATGCTCTTTTGGATAGTTATCTAAAGGAAGATAAGCATTCAAGATGTGCCATTGAAGTGATGGGTGGTAAAGGAAAAATCTTTATAACGGGAGAAGTTACATCTCATGCAAAGGTAGATGTTAACAAAGTTGTTAAAGATGTACTTAAGGATATTGGATATAGTACTAATTATGAAATAGTAAACAACTTAGGTGTTCAAAGTAGTGATATTGCACTTGCCACGAATGATGATAAATTAGGCGCGGGAGATCAGGGTATGATGTTTGGTTTTGCTTGTTCTGATACTAAAGAAATGCTTCCTGTTGCAATGGTTATTTTACAGCGTTTAAGCATTTGGTATGATGATGCAAGAAGAAAATATAATGATTTAATGCCTGATGGTAAGGCACAAATAACGGGTTATTATGATGATGACATGAATCTTTTAAAGATAAAGTATTTTACTATTTCTTACCAAAATAGTGAAGAAAATAGAAGCTTTACTGATAAACTAATAAAAGATGAATGCATAAAAATATGTAATGAATATGATATTGAAATCGAAAACTTTTTAATAAACCCAACAGGTAGGTTTAAAATCGGAGGATTTGAAGGAGACTCTGGACTTACCGGAAGAAAGATAGTAGTTGATACATATCAGTCTTTTGCACCCGTCGGCGGTGGTGCTTTTAGTGGTAAGGATCCAACAAAAGTAGATAGATCAGGTGCATATAAAGCAAGACTAATTGCAAAAGAATTTTTAAAGAAGTATAACTTAAAATGGTGTAAGGTTCAACTTAGTTACGCAATTGGATTAGAAAAGCCTCTTGCCATTTACATAACATCTAATAAAGGAGATATAAAAGCTCCAGATGATTTATATGAAAAGTGTACTCCTAAAAACATGATAAAAGATTTAGATTTATTAAATACTTGTTATTATAAAAAGGCGATGTTTGGACATTTTAATAAATAAAAAAGAATCAATTTATTTTGATTCCTTTTTATTTATTAAATTTAAGTAAAGTTCATATAACTCTTTATGCTTTTTAACTATTACTTGTAAGATTATTCCAGTTATACATAAAAGTAGGGCAACTAAAAGTGCAATTCCTGCTACTATTAAAGTTGGAAATCTAGGTACTAATCCAGTGTTAAAGTATTCTATTACAACAGGAACTCCTAATATTAGCGCTATTATTAAACATATTATACTTATTATGTTAAAAAATGATGCTGGTTTATATTCTTTAAATAAAGATGCTATTGTTTTAAGTACTTTAAATCCATCAGAATATGTATTAAGCTTTGATACGCTTCCTTCTGGTCTATCTCTATAGGTTACTGGAACTTCTATTAACTTAAAGTTTTTATCTACCGCATGTATAGTCATTTCCGTTTCTATTTCAAAGCCTTTTGATAATACTGGAAATGATTTTACAAACTCATATGAAAACGCTCTATACCCAGTCATAATATCTTTTATGTTGTTTTTAAATAACTTGTTTATTAAAAATCTTACCATTTTATTTCCTAAGTTGTGAAATGGCCTTTTATTTTCGGTAAAGTAAGTACTTGATAGCCTGTCTCCAATTACCATATCAGCCTTACCAGATAAAACCAAGTTGCACATTTCTTTTGCATTTTCTTTTGGATACGTATCATCGCCATCAATCATTAAATAGCAATCAGCATCTATTTCTCTAAACATCGTTCTTATTACGTTTCCTTTACCTTGACGATATTCATATCTTACGATTGCTCCTGCTTTTTTAGCAATTTCATCGGTTTTATCAGTTGAGTTATTATCATATACGTATATATCTGCATTAGGTAATACACTTTTATAATCTTTTACTACTTTTTCTATTGTTTTAGCTTCGTTATAGCATGGTATTAACACCGCTATTTTCTTATCAATTTTTTTCATTTAAACTTTCTTCCTTTCTGATGTTTAAAAATATCAAAAGCATGGTTGGCATTGCAAATACGTTTGGAAGTGCGTATCTAAAATACGTGTTAACCGGAGATGCAAAACAAACCAAAAGTACTATTATAGATGGTATTAAATAAATGATTTCCTTATATTTTTTTCGGTATATCAAGTATGCCATCATAAATAAAAGTATCCATGTATTAAATCCAATATTAACAATTAAACCTAAAAATGGTATGTAAGGAAATATAAGCCCGTAAACCATTAAGGCACTTCTTAACACATTTAAATTATTAAAATGATAATCAAAACCATAATTATTAATGGTTTTATTTTCATTAACGTATATATACCAATTTGTTTTAACCGGATAGAAATATCCATATGTGTTATTAAGGGTTGCTTCTACGTATGTTTTAGGATCGTCTTTTAACTCTTTAAACCATACTATAAAATAATTTTTTAAATCCCTATCAGTTGCATCTTTGTTAAATTTATTTTTTACATCATCTGCTTTTTCTGGATCATATCTTTTTTTAAGTGTGTCATACTCAAGTATTTTATCAATTGCTTTTTTATCTTTTTCAGGTATTTTATCATCATTTTTTATTACGTATCTTGCTGTTTGTTGAAAAGGAATAGATAGCATCTCACGCACGCTTCCTGGAGTTATTTTAAAATGCGGCAAAATAACTTTATCATAAGTAAAATAACTTAATACAACAACGATAAAGATAATTAAGTATTTCATTAAGTTTTTTCTTCCTAGAAGTAAAAGAAAAGGAAATGATAAAATAATTATGTGAATACCATTATTTCTAAATAAAGTAATTAAGATCATTAAGATTATTTCTTTTATCATTGTTTTTACATTAATTTTATTTTTTAACTTTATAAACTTATAAATTGATATTATGTATAAAATTATCAAGCATCCAAAAATAACGTCTTTAACAGGACTCATCGCGTAAAAAGGAAATACTGGCACTAACGCATATATTAATAACACAGCTTTTCTAACATTTACAGATACGTTTATTTCTTTTAAAAACTTAATTGTATAAGAAAGCGTTGATGCTAAAATAAGCGTTTGAATTATACTATAGATAAATAATCCCGCGTTGGTACTATTAAATATACTTACGCCCAATTTAACACAAGATCCTATTAAAAGAGTATGAATAACCGGATGATGGTTTGTTATTATAACGGATTTATCTATTAAATTAACATAAGTAGAATATTTATTATCAATTCCAAAAAACTGAAGTATTTGAAAACTTGGGTCAGGTGACATAATCGCAGGATAAAAAGCGATTATGTATATAAGCCAAAATAAAAGTATTACAATAAGGGAAAACCAAAAAGGATGTTTATCAATCATTTTTGATATGAAACCCGTTTTTTTATCATTCTTTTTTTCTTTTACCTCATAATTATCTAATTTATTAAACAAAAAAGTTATAATAGCATTTAATATGATAAATGAAATTACCATCATTAACATGGTTATTATAGGGTGCTTTATTACCGCATCCAAACTATCAGATATTATAAAACTGCTTCCAATTGTTAAAAAGATAGTAAATATGAAGGATAATATCATAGTTACTACGTTTTTTCTTTTTTTTGACATAAATCCTCCTTTACATATAAATTATAAATCAAAATACAAAAAAATTGAAGAAACTATTAGTTTATATACATGTTTTGTGTAAACAAGTAGTTTTTTGTTATAATTACTTTAAAGGAATTGGTATTTATGATATTAAACGTAAGTGGTAGAACTGATGTTGTAGCATATTTTTCTAAATGGTTTATGAACAGGTTAAAAGAAGGATTCGTATGCGTTAGAAATCCTTTTTACAAAAGTAAGGTATCTAAAATATATTTTAAGGATGTTGATTTAATAGTATTTTGCACTAAAAACCCGATTCCAATTTTAAATGATTTGGATAAAATAAATATTCCATTTATATTTCATGTTACCTTAACACCATATAAAAAAGATATAGAGCCTAATGTTCCACCTAAAGGACGAATAATAGAAGCTATAAAAAAGTTATCTAAAAAAATAGGGAAAGAAAGACTTTGGGTAAGGTATGATCCGGTGTTTATAAATGATGTTTATACACTAGAGTATCATGTGAAAAACTTTGATAAGATGTGTGAGTTACTTGATGGATACGTAGATAAGATAATAATATCTTTTTTAGATATGTATCAAAACGTATGGTATAACATGCCTTATTTAAGATTCAAGACTCTTACGGATGAAGATTATAAAACAATTGGCACAAATTTTTATAAAAGTGCTAAAAATCATGGTATGACGGTTCAAACATGTGCGGAAAAAAGAAATTTAAAAGAATATGGTTTTGAGGTTTCTGATTGTGTTACTAAAGAAATAGCAAGCAAATTTACTGGTAAAGAAAATTTTAAAACTTGGCAAGCAAGAAAGGGTAAATGTAAGTGTGTAAGCATGGTTGATATAGGAGAGTATAATACTTGCCTTAATTTATGTAAGTACTGTTATGCAAATTATGATGAGACAAAGGTAAAAGATAATGTTAAATTACACAGCGATGAAAGTAGTTTATTAATAGGTAATATAAATGATCAAGATGAAATAATTACAAGAAAATGCTAGATATTGCTTTCGATGTATGATAGAATATTTACATTAACTTGTTTTTATTTATTTAAGTGATTGGTTTTGATTTTAGTGTGCGGCATTTAAGCAAGTTAAAATCAAACGAAGATCACTTTTTTTGATCTTCAAAAAGGAGATTAAAATGAATGAAAAAGACTTTATAATTTTAAGTATTTTATCAAAGAAGAAAAGTATAAGTAAAGACGTTTTAAAATTAATTTCAAGCATGAATAACAAAGAAAAAATTAAACTGATTAAATATTTATACATCATGACTTTTAAGTATGACATTATTCCATCAGATGAGCGTATAATAAAAGAAATTTTAAAAATAAAAGGAAATACTAATAATGAATGAGATAATAAAAAACATAGATATAAAAGATTTAATATATGAAGTAAGAGGAAAACAGGTAATGCTTGATAGTGATGTTGCATATTTATTTGGTTATGAAACAAAAGATTTAAATAGAAACGTTAGGAATAATTTGGAAAGATTTCCAGAAAATTATTGCTTTATATTAACTAATGAAGAATATGATTCTTTAAGGTGCAAAAATTGCACCTTAAAAAAAGGAAGGGGAAAGCATAGAAAATACATGCCCTATGTATTTACAGAATACGGAATAACAATGCTTGCGGGCCTTTTAAAAAGTAAGATAGCAGTAGAAGCTAGCATAAGAATAGTAAATCAGTTTATAGAAATGAAAAAGTTATTAAAGAAAAATAATGATAGTTTATCCCTTATAAATGATATTTATAATATTAAAAATAAACTATTAATTCATGATAAAAATTTTGAGGTAATATTTGATAAGTTTGAAAGAAAAGAAGACTTAAAAAGTAAGTTGTTCTTTGATGGAGAAATATATAATGCCTATAGTCTTTTGGTAGACATTATAAGTAAGGCAAATAAAGAAATTATAATAATAGATAACTTTGTAGATAAAATAACGCTTGATATTCTATCTAAAAAGAAGGTAAACGTTATGGTGCTTTTAATAACAGATGATAAAAAATCGAAACTAACAAAAACAGATATTAAAAAATTTAATAGTGAATATCCTACTTTAAAAATAAAGTACACAAATATTTTTCATGATAGATTTATAATCATTGATAACAAAGAATTATATCACTTAGGAGCTTCTTTAAAAGACTTAGG